>CACZRU010000291.1 GCA_902783605.1 uncultured Lachnospiraceae bacterium | reverse complement strand
GGGGCTAATATAGGAGGCTAATATATATGAATTACAAGAGGATATTACTTAAACTTAGTGGAGAGGCACTCGCAGGTGATAAGCATCACGGATTTTCTGAGGAAGAAGTTTCAAGAGTTGCTTCTGAGGTTAAGAAGGTTGTTGATGATGGCGTACAGGTTTGTATAGTTATCGGTGGAGGAAACTTCTGGAGAGGCCGAAGCTCAGAGGATATGGATAGAGTTAAAGCTGATCAGATTGGAATGCTTGCTACAGTGATGAACTGTATATATGCAGCTGACTCATTTAGAAGAGCGGGTATGAAGTGCAGACTGATGTCACCATACGCTATTGGTGATGTTACTGAGCTCTATGTCAGAGACAAGGCTATAGAAGCTATGGAAGCAGGTGAAGTTGTATTCTTTGCTGGTGGTTCAGGTCATCCATACTTCTCGACAGACATGCCTGCAGTACTTCGTGCTATTGAGACAGAGTGCGATGCGATTCTTTCAGCAAAGGCAATCGACGGCGTATATGACAGTGATCCGAAGATAAACCCAGATGCAAAGAAGTATGATTCCATGAAGATGTCGGATATTGTAGATCAGAAGCTGGGGGTTATTGATCTTGCTTCAGCTGTTCTGGCGATGGAGAATCATATGCCAATGCTTCTCTTTGCACTGAATGAAGAGAATTCAATATTAAAAGCTGTATCTGGCGAAAAGATCGGAACCATCGTAACAGCGGATTGAATGAAGAATTATCTTTAATATAAAGAATATACTTTGATATAAAAAAGAAGATGTCATCCTGAGCGAAGCGAAGGATCTTATAAAAAATATAGAAATATAAAAGTATTAAGAAAACGGAGGGTTATAAAATGACACCATACGCAGAAAAAATGCAGAAAACTATTGATAATTTAACAGCAGATTATGCAACTATCAGAGCAGGACGTGCTAATCCACACATTGTAGATAAGATTAAGGTTGATTATTATGGATCGCCAACAAATCTTCAGAGTGTGGCAAATGTATCTGTTCCAGAAGCTAGAACACTTATGATCACACCATGGGAAGCATCTATGGTTAAGGTTATTGAGAAGGCTATTCTTGGCTCAGATCTTGGTATCACACCTAATAATGATGGTAAGAGTGTAATTCTTAATTTCCCTGAACTTACAGAGGAAAGAAGAAAGGAACTTGCTAAAGACATCAAGAAGAAGGGTGAAGAAGCAAAGGTTGCAATCAGAAATACAAGAAGAGATGCAAATGATGCTGTAAAGAAGCAGAGTAAGGCTGGAGAGATTTCAGAGGATGAGCTTGCTGATCAGGAAGATGAAATCCAGAAAACAACAGACAAGTTTATTGCTGAAGTTGATAAGCTTGTAGATTCAAAGACTAAAGAAATAATGACCGTATAATTATGACGGTATAATTCAGGAGAGATATATAATGAGTGACGAATATAAGATTCCTCAGCATGTTGCTATTATCCTGGACGGGAATGGGCGATGGGCAAAAAAAAGACACATGCCGAGAAATTATGGTCATAAGGTAGGTGCTGATAATCTTGAACAGGTTATTGAAGATGCCTGGGATTTAGGTATCAAGTACCTGACTGTGTATGCTTTTTCGACTGAAAATTGGAAAAGATCAGTTGAAGAGGTTACAGGACTTATGACTATCCTTAGAGATTTTCTCAGGAAGTCTATTGATAAGGCAAATAAAAATAATATGAGAGTCCGCATCATAGGTAAGCGAGACAGATTAGATGCTGATATTATTGATGCAATTGAAAAACTGGAGGAAGCAACAAAGAATAATTCTGGACTTCAGTTTAATGTTGCACTAAATTATGGTGGTCGTGATGAGATTACCAGAGCGGTGAAAAAGATAGCGGAAGAAGCATCTAAGGGAGAGATAAATCTTGATGACATTACTGAAGATTATATTTCTCAGCATCTAGATACTGCTGAGATTCCGGATCCAGATCTACTTATCAGAACTAGTGGAGAACTTAGAACTTCTAATTTCCTGCCTTGGCAGCTTTCTTATTCAGAGTTTTATTTTACAGACACTCTGTGGCCTGATTTTGACAAGGAAGCTTTGAAGAAAGCGATTGACTATTATAATGGCAGAGATAGAAGATTTGGCGGGGTATAGGTAATGTTCTGGAAGAGACTTATTAGTGGTGTAGTACTTATTATAATAGCATTTCTTGTACTTCTTATTGGTGGTCCAGTTACTGGTATTTCAGTAATGATTCTGTCACTTATAGGAGTATATGAGCTTTGCAAGGTTTATGAGATAGAGGAAAGGTCTCCTGCGGTCATGGCATATATATGGACGGTTCTGTATTATGCCGCACTGATGCTGGGAGAAATTACGATCAAGGGGTTTCCGGTTAGAAAACTGACAATGCCTCTTATGATTACCTATCTTCTTGCGATGCTTTCTGTCTATGTATTTAAATTTCCAAAGTATCATGACAGAGAGATATTTGCGGCATTCATGTCATTCTTTTATGTAAGTGTGATGCTGTCATATATTTATAAGCTTAGAACAATGCATGAAGGTGGATACTTTGTTGTACTAGTGTTCTTATGTTCCTGGGGAAATGATACACTGGCATATTGTACAGGAATGCTTTTCGGAAAGCACAAGATGTCACCAAAGTTAAGTCCAAAGAAGAGTGTTGAAGGACTTATTGGAGGTATTTTAGGTGCAGGACTCCTGGGCTTCCTCTATGGATTTTTCCTGAATGGAAGAGTGACCCAGCTTACAGGGATTCATGTAAATATTACACTATTTATTGTATGTGCACTTGGAGCAATACCTGCTGTTATAGGTGACCTTGCAGCATCGGCAATAAAGAGGAATAATGATATCAAAGACTATGGTAATCTGATACCGGGGCATGGCGGAGTTCTTGACAGATTTGACAGCATGATATTTACAGCGCCTATAATATATTATCTGGTTCAGTTTGTTGTAGGACAGGCATGATCAATATCATTAAAATGTCATTCTGAGCAAAGCAAAGAATCTTTTTATAACACTGAATAATAAATAAGAATAGAAAAAAGAATAAGTAGAAAGAATAAATAGAAAGAATTAATAGAAAGAATTAATAGAAAGAATTAATAGAAAGAATTAATCTAAAATGAAAAATATATCAATTATTGGATCCACTGGCTCCATAGGTACTCAGGCTCTTGATATAGTAAGAGCAAATGATGATCTCAGAGTGGTGGCGCTTGCGTGTGGAAAGAATATTGAAATGGTAGAGAAGCAGGCTAGGGAGTTTCATCCCGAGCTTGTTTCTGTTATGTCGGAGGAATTATCTAAAGAGCTGAAGGTTAAGCTCTCGGATACAGACATAAAGGTTGTTTCAGGAATGGAAGGTCTGTGTGAGGTCAGCGCATATGAAAAGGCTGACATTACACTTACTGCTATAGTTGGAATGATTGGCCTTGAGCCAACCCTTGCTGCTATCAATGCTGGAAAGGATATAGCTCTCGCCAACAAAGAGACACTTGTTACTGCAGGGCATCTGGTAATGAAGGCTGCTGCTGATAAGGGAGTGAAGATACTTCCTGTTGACAGTGAGCATAGTGCAATCTTTCAGAGTCTACAGGGAAACAGAATAATACTTCAGGGGAATATTGATAACCCGTTATCAAGAATACTGCTTACAGCATCTGGAGGCCCATTTAGAGGCAGGACTAGAGAGGAACTGGAAGATGTTACTGTTGAGCAGGCGCTAAAACATCCTAACTGGTCTATGGGACCTAAAATAACCATAGACAGTGCTAGTATGGTTAATAAGGGACTTGAAGTTATTGAGGCGCATTGGCTGTTTGATACGGATATAGATGATATTGAGGTTTTGATTCAGCCACAGAGTATCATTCATTCAGCGGTCGAGTATAAGGATGGGGCAATTATTGCGCAGCTGGGAACTCCTGATATGAAGCTTCCAATTCAGTATGCGTTTTATTATCCAGAGAGAAGATATCTTGCCGGTGACAGACTTGACTTTACAAAAATAAGCGGTATACAGATAGATGTACCTGATTATGAAACATTTAAGGGGATTCCTCTTGCTAAGAAGGCCAGCCGTATAGGTGGTTCAATGCCTACCGTAATGAACGAGGCAAATGAGCATGCTGTTGCTGCTTTTCTTGCGGGAAAGATAAAATTCCTGGAGATATATGACATGATTGAATATGCTATGTCACAGCATAAAGTTATTCAGGATGCTTCGCTTGAAGACATTCTATCTGCGAGAGATGAGACAGACAGAATGCTCACTGAGAAGTATGGAGTGTAATATTGAATGATATGCTGTTATGTCATTCTGAGGAGCGAAGCGACGAAGAATCTTTCTAGAAAATATAGAAAGAATAAAGAGAAAATATAAAGGATTAACATGAACATAATCGCTATAATAATAGTACTTGGAATAATAGTTGCAATCCATGAGTTTGGCCACTTTGTATTTGCAAAGCTGAGCCATATCAAGGTAAATGAATTTGCCGTCGGCATGGGACCTGCAATTGCAAAGTGGAAAAGGAAGGAAACTGATTATACTATCAGGGCACTTCCTTTTGGTGGTTACTGCCTTATGGAAGGGATGGCTGAGGCATCTGATGATAAAGACAGCTTCAGTAATAAACCACTTCTATCCAGATTTTTTGTATGTCTGGGAGGACCGCTTTTCAATATCATTTTGGCGTTTCTCTTATCCATAATCCTGTGTCAGTATACTTATAATGATGTGCCTATCCTTACAGCAGTTATGGAGGACAGTGCAGCGGAAGAAGCCGGTATGCAGGTTGGAGATGAGATAATACGACTGAATGGAAAGAAGATTTACAACTACCGTGAGATTACACTTTATTCCATGATGAATTCTCCTGAAAAGCCTACGGAGTTTACTTATCTGAGAGATGGCAAGGAGTATAATGTTACACTCACTAAGAAGGCAGATGAAAATGGGAATTACTACTTTGGATTCATGAGTACAGGGTTCCCTGCTTCAAAGCAGTATCCTGCTGTGAAATATGCAGCATATGAGGTGAGGTTCCAGCTGAAGACAGTTGTATGTTCGCTTAAGATGTTATTTACCGGAAAGGCTTCAAAGGACAGTATCATGGGACCGGTAGGAATAACTAATACCATGAGCGGAATGCTGGATGAGGCAAAAGAAGAAACTGCTGATGAAGGTAAATGGATGCAGTTCAAAGTGGTGCTTCTTAACCTAATTAACTTCGCAGTACTGCTTAGTGCAAACCTTGGAATGATGAATATGCTTCCAATACCTGCATTAGATGGTGGTCGAATACTCTTCCTTCTGGTAGAAGCAATCTCAGGAAGACCAGTTCCGCCTGATAAGGAGATGGTAGTTACTGCAATCGGTGTAGTATTTATGCTGCTGCTTACCGTATTCGTATTCTTTAATGATATATCGAATGTGATACACGGGTAACTAGATATCTGGATTCAAAAATAAACTGTAACATGTTGAAGTGTAATGTCATTCTGAGCGTCTGCGAAGAATCTGTCATAATACTATGTTGTATCGAGAATGAGTTTCAAATTTAAGAGGAATGATTATATGTCATACAGAGATAATACAAAAAAAATAAAAATTGGAAATGTTGAGATAGGCGGTGGAAATCCAATCGCAATTCAGTCTATGACTAATACCGAAACCTCTGATATAGATGCGACGGTTGAGCAGATACTTCAGCTGGAGGAGGCGGGCTGTGACATTGTTAGATGTACAGCAAATACAGAGGCTGCGGCAAGGGCTTTTGAAAAACTGAAAGAGAGAACCCATGTACCATTAGTAGCGGATATTCATTTCCAGTATAAGCTGGCAATTATGGCTATGGAAGCAGGTGCTGATAAGATCAGGATAAATCCAGGAAATATCGGCTCGGAAGAAAATCTTAAGGCGGTTGTTGATGTTGCGAAGAAGAGAAATATTCCTATCCGTGTTGGAGTAAACAGTGGATCTTTGGAACAGCAGTTTATTGATAAGTATCATGGTGTAACAGCTGAAGGAATTGTAGAAAGTGCACTTGATAAAGTTAGGATGATAGAGGAACAGGACTATAACAATATTGTTATCAGTATAAAGTCTTCAGATGTTCTGATGTCGGTAAAAACTCATGAATTGATAGCTGAGAGAACTTCATATCCACTCCATGTAGGAATAACAGAGTCTGGAACGCTGTGGAGCGGGAACATTAAATCCTCAGTTGGACTTGGAATCATCCTTAATGAGGGAATAGGAGATACAATCAGAGTTTCACTTACTGGAAATCCAGTAGAAGAGGTTAGAACTGCAAAGCTTGTTCTTAAGACGCTGGGGCTTAGAAATGATGGAATTACTCTGGTGTCATGCCCAACATGTGGAAGAACACATATTGATCTTATAGGACTTGCTAATCAGACAGAAGAACTTATAAAGGACTACAGCCATCTTAATATTAAAGTGGCAGTAATGGGATGTGCTGTAAATGGACCTGGAGAAGCTAGAGAGGCGGATCTGGGAATCGCTGGAGGAGACGGCGAAGGACTTGTATTTAAGCATGGACAAATACTTAGAAAGGTTCCACAGGATCAGCTTCTTGCTGAACTGAAGAAGGAACTGGATGCATATGATGCATAAAATAATATGTCATTCTGAGGAACAAAGTGACGAAGAATCATAAAACTGGGAAATAATAGAGAAATAGTGATACAAATAAATATATAAAGAAATATAAAAATAAGATAAGAAATAAGATAAGAAATAAGATAAGAATAGAAAGAAGTATAGAATGCAGAAAATATTATTTAAAGATGCATTTTCAGATATAGAACTTGACGAGGACGTTTCTGTATATTTTGATGAGGTCTGGGTCACTAATATGACCTTTGTCAAGAATTCAAAAACGTTATTTGTTTCAATTTTGTCTAATCACTTGATAGATTGGAAATATAAGAAAAAGGCGGAAGAGGCTGTCCGTCTTTTTGCGTTTGGAGAATATTCTGGAAATGATAACGGAAAAGTTGTTATAAATGACAAATATGAGCTGTCGGCTCAGTATACAGTTGAAAGCATAATGAAGATGTTTGGCGAAAGTATACTTGAAGAATTAGCTGAAAAACAGCCTATAGAGTATGTGCTGATAAAGGGGGCTAAAACCAATATTGATGAAAATGGCCTGGTTTTTGAAATCCCAGAAGGCAACATCTCAAAGAGTAAAAAGCCTATAATTGAAAAGTACTTTAATCACATTTTCGAAGATAAATTCGGAATGGATATTTGTACAACTGTAAAGCTTGTAAAGAGGAAGAAGAAGGAAGTCGAGGAGGATGTTGTCGAAGCAAAAGGAGGAGAATCTGGACTTCAGTCAGTTCGTTCTGAGAGACTTGCTGAAATGGATAAAATAGTTGAGAATGCATACGATTCTGAGACCAATGCAGTTATCCTGCCTAAGAGTATGATTCCTAAAAAAGCTACAGCAGAAAGAAAGAAGGATTTCAAGGCTAAGACTTCTGGAAATATGAAGAAGAATTATACTGATAAAGAATGCTTCTATGGAAAAAATGTTGAAGGCGAAATAGTCAGAATATGTGATATTCTTGAAAGTCAGCCGAATGTAATGGTTGTTCGTGGAGAAGTTGTTAAGGTTGATACTAAGGAAATCAGAAATGAAAAGACGGTTGTGACTGCTTATGTTTCTGACTATACGGATACAATTGCATTTAAACTTTTTATAAAAAATGATGATCTTGAAGCGGTGCTTGATGAATTAAAACCAGGAAACAAGATTATGGTTAAGGGAACTCCGGATGTTGATGACTTTATACATGAGCTTGTTCTTTCTAAGGTGGATGGAGTAAAGAGGATAAATGATTTTCTTCCCAAAAGACAGGATACCGCTGAGGAAAAGAGAGTTGAACTTCATCTTCATACAAAATACAGTGATATGAATGGAGTTACTCCTGTTGAAGGTGCTCTTCAGAAGGCTATAGACTGGGGACATCCTGCCATGGGAATCACTGACAACGCCGCGGTTTATGGATTTACTGCAGCTACTAAGTATCTTGGAAGTACTAAGCAGAATAAAGCCATCAAGCTCCTGTTTGGTATAGATGCTAATATCGTAGATGATTTTAAAACTCTTGCTATGAATCCTCATGGGCAGAGTCTCGATTCAGAATATGTAGTATTTGATATTGAGACCACAGGTCTTTCGTATAAATATTGTAAGATCATTGAGATAGGAGCAGTCAGACTTGATAAAACAGGAGAGGTTATAAGCAGGTTTTCAGAGTTTGTGAACCCAGAGGAACCTATTCCATACAATATCCAGAAGCTTACATCTATCACAGATGCAATGGTAAAAAATTCAGGTACTATCGATAAGATTCTCCCTAAATTTCTGGAGTACTGTAAGGGTGCGATTCTTGTAGCTCATAATGCGACATTTGATACCACATTTATCAGAATAAAATCACATGAGCTAGGACTGGAGTATGATTTCACGGCACTGGATACTATGACTCTGGCCTATGTACTGCTTCCTGAACTTGGAAGATACAACCTGGACAGACTTACACATTATTTCAAACTTACAAATGCTCATCATCACAGAGCTTGCGATGATGCGGAAGTAACATCTGAAATATTTG
Organism: uncultured Lachnospiraceae bacterium; assembly: GCA_902783605.1. Lineage (GTDB taxonomy): Bacteria > Bacillota > Clostridia > Lachnospirales > Lachnospiraceae > Eubacterium_Q. Next base: position 20,593 of record CACZRU010000291.1, on the reverse strand, counting down.
TCAGACTTCTTAAGATGATAAATGACAAGGGCATTGAAAATGTTGATATGTTAAATGAACTTGGTAAGGCCTCAGATGATACTATTAAGAAGACAAAGGCTTATACAGGGGTTATATATGCAAAGAACTGTATAGGCAGAACAAATCTTTACAAGATGATATCTGAGTCTCATATCAGATATTTCAACCGTGTGCCTAAGATACCAATGTCTCTTATTGAAAAGTATAGAGAGGGACTTGTGCTTGGTTCGGGCTCTTCTTCAGGACATCTCTACCAGGCCCTTCTTGATGGTGAGGAAGAGGAATATATTGAAAGAATTGTCAACTTCTATGATTATCTTGAGATTCAGCCTATAGCGAATAATATGGACCTTATAGCAGATGACAAGGCTGCAAGAATAAATAGTGAAGAAGATCTTAGAGAAATAAATAGAGAAATTGTCAGACTGGGTGAAAGGTACGGAAAACCTGTTGTAGCAACGGGAGATGTATACTTCCTTAACCCAGAAGATGCTATATATAGAGCTATTATCAAAGCCAGTTTAAAGCATAAGGGCTTAAATGCTGAGAAGCGAGAAGCTCTTGAAAAGGCCGCTCTTGAAGAGAGAAAATTAAAGGGCGAAGAGGACAAAGGCGTTGATCTGATGAAGGAAGCTATGGAGGAAGAAAAACCTCTATATTTCAGAACCACAGATGAAATGCTGGAAGAGTTTTCATATCTTGGAGAAGATAAAGCCAGAGAAGTTGTTGTGACAAATTCCAATTACATTGCATCCTGGATGGATCTTGGTTCGCCTGTCAGACCGGATAAGGCACCACCAAGAATCAAGGATTCGGATATTACACTTAGGAAAATATGCTACGATAAGATGCATGAAATGTATGGACCTACTCCACCGGATATCGTAAAAAATCGTCTGGATAAGGAGCTGGATTCAATCATTGGAAATGGTTATTCCGTTATGTATATAGTGGCCCAGAAACTGGTGTGGAATTCAAATGATAATGGTTATCTGGTTGGTTCGAGAGGCTCTGTTGGATCCTCATTTGCAGCAACCATGGCGGGCATTACAGAGGTTAATCCTCTTCCTGCTCATTATCTGTGTCCAAACTGCTTCTACACGGATTTTGAATCTGAGACAATTCAGAAATATAAGGGTGAATGCGGATGTGATATGCCAGATGCAGTCTGCCCAAAATGCGGACATAAGCTGAACAAAGAGGGGCAGGATATCCCATTTGAAACCTTCCTTGGATTTAAGGGAGATAAAGAGCCGGATATCGACCTTAACTTCTCAGGAGAATACCAGGCGAAGGCTCATGCATATGTTGGAGAGATATTTGGAAGGGACCACTCATTTAAAGCCGGTACAGTAGGTGCCGTTGCGGAGAAAACAGCAATACTTCTTGCAAAGGATTACTGTGGATATAAAGGTGTTAAAAAGAAATGGGCCGAAATTGAACGACTCGCAAAGGGATGTATTGATGTAAAGAGGACAAGTGGACAGCATCCGGGTGGTATTATTGTTACTCCGGATGATGAAGAGATTTACAGCTTTACACCTGTACAGAAACCTGCAAATGATATGAGTGTTGATATCATAACAACTCATTTTGACTACCACTCAATAGAGCATAACCTTCTGAAGTTTGATATACTTGGACACGAAGATCCGACCATGATCAGAAGGCTGGAAGACCTTACTGGCGTTAAGGTTAAAGATATTCCATTTGACGATAAGAATGTCATGGAACTGTTTAAGAGTACTAAGCCACTAAATATTTCACCAGACGATATTGGCGGGATTCCGCTTGGATGTCTTGGCGTTCCGGAGTTTGGTACTGAGTTTGCTATACAGATGCTTGTGGATGCGGATCCTCAGAGCTTTTCTGATTTGGTTCGTATTGCTGGCCTTTCTCATGGTACAGATGTTTGGCTGGGAAATGCTCAGAAGCTTATTCAAGAAGGAAAGTGTAAGCTTTCGAGTGCAATCTGTTGTCGAGATGATATAATGGTATATCTGATCAACCAGGGATTGGAATCAGGAGATGCATTTACTATAATGGAGAGAGTTCGTAAGGGACTGGTTGCAAAGGGTAAATGTAATGAATGGCCGGACTTTAAAGAGAAGATGGAAGCTAAGGGTGTGCCTGATTGGTACATCTGGAGCTGTGAACAGATTAAGTACATGTTCCCTAAGGCTCACGCTGTAGCATATGTTATGATGTCCTGGCGTGTTGCCTGGTATAAGATTAATTATCCGCTTGCTTATTATGCGGCATACTTTAGTATTAGAGCTGACGCATTTTCCTATGAAAAGATGTGTCAGGGAAAGGATCATCTGAATGAAGTTCTAGGTGAGTACCTGGCAAGAGATAAGAATTCACTTTCTGCAACAGAGGCAAATCTTGTTAAGGTGATGAAGATAGTTCGCGAGATGTATGCAAGAGGAATAGAGTTTGAACCTATTGATCTTTACAGTGCAAAGGCAGATAGATTCCAGATAGTCGGTGATAAGATAATGCCAAGTTTTCAGTCGCTTGATAAGATGGGTGAGTCTGCGGCTGCCCAGCTGGAAGAGGCTGCAAAGAGTGGCGAGTTCCTTTCACAGGAAGAGCTTAAGAACAGGGCGAAGATCTCTGGTACGGTAATCGAAAAGATGGCAGAACTTGGCATCCTTGGTGATATGCCGAAAACTAGTCAGCTTACCTTCGACTTCCTGACTAACACAGATGAATGATAAGTCAGTGTCATTCTGAGCGAAGCGAAGAATCTTAGACAACAAGATAATAAATAAGGGTAATTATATGAATTCGACACAAAATAAAAACACTATCAAGTCCGTAGTCTTTGATTTGGACGGTACACTTCTGGATACATCTGAGGGTGTACTTAGTTCGGTAAAAAAGATGCTGGACCATATGGGTTATGACATACCTGATGCGGAAACGATGAAGAGTTTTATCGGTCCGCCTATTAACAAGAATCTTGAAAGGCTTTATAATCTTGCACCAGAGGATGCTATGGACGCTATGACTTATTTTCGCTCGGAGTATCCAAAGGGAGATATATATAAAGCGGAACATTATGAGGGGATGGAAGAACTTCTTCAGTCCCTCAAGGAAAATGGATTTCATGTTGGTGTTGCTACCTATAAGAGAGAAGATATGGCACAAACCCTGCTGGAACAAAAAGGACTTGCGAAGTACTTTGATGTGATTCATGGTTCTAACGCCGCATCTGATATGTCAAAGGCGGATATAGTTAATCTGACAATTCGTGACCTGGGTGCGGGGCCAGAGGAGACGGTAATGATAGGAGACAGTGACAATGATGCCGTCGGTGCAGAAGGAGCTGGAGCTTTGTTTATAGGTGTGACATACGGCTTTGGGTTTGATACAGCTGACAATGTGAAGAGTTTTAAAAATATAGGAGTGGCATCTACACCAAAAGAGGTGCTGGATATTATAATGTCATTCTGAGCGAAGCGAAGAATCTTTAAAAAAGAAAGGGAAAAAATAATATGGGCGAAAAGAAACTTCTTGATTGTACCATCCGTGATGGTGGATATGTAAATGACTGGAAGTTTGGTCATGAAAACCTTATAAGTATTTATGAAAGACTTATTGATTCAGATGTGGATTATATAGAACTTGGCTTTCTTGATGAAAGAAGAGAGTTCGATATGGACAGAAGCATCATGCCAGATACAGACTGCATGGAGAAAATCTACGGAAGTGTAGATAAGAAGGGCAAGATTGTTTTTGGTATGATAGACTACGGAACCTGTGGGCTTGATCATATAAAACCTGCAAGTGAAAGTTATATTGATGCTATCAGAGTCATCTTCAAGAAACATCTCAGAGTTGATGCCTTGAAGTTTTGTGCTGAACTGAAGAAGCTTGGATATATTGTTTTTGCACAGCTTGTTTCAGTTACCAGCTATTCCGATGAAGAGATGCTGGATCTTATAAGACTTGCAAATGAGGTTAAGCCGGCAGCTGTATCTATGGTAGATACTTATGGCCTGATGCATCAGAACAATCTGACCCATTTTATTGACCTGCTGGATAAGGGGCTTGATCCAGATATCGCTCTAGGGTATCACGGTCATAATAATTTCCAGATGGGTTATGCAAACTGTATTACCATGCTTGCGTATGAGACAGAAAGAACTATGCTTGTAGACGGAACGCTCTATGGTATGGGAAAGAGTGCTGGAAATGCACCGATCGAGCTTGTAGCCATGCATATGAATCAGAAGTATGGAAAGAATTACAATATATCTCAGATGCTGGAAGCTATTTCTTCAAATATCATGGAAATCTATCAGTCAGCAACATGGGGATACAATCTGTTCTTCTATTTGGCGGCTTCAAATGAGTGTCATCCAAATTATGTGGCTGACCTGATGAATAAGAAGACTCTTTCTATTAATTCAATAAATGAGCTTTTATCCCGTCTTGAGGGTGAAAAGAAGCTTCTATATGATAAAAAATATATGGAAGACCTCTATAGAGAATATCAGAGTGTTGATATAGATGATGCAGAGGACATGAAGAGGCTGTCGGAAAATCTGGCTGGAAAGAATATCCTGATCCTGGGACCTGGAAGTTCTGTTTCAGATGAGAAGGATAAACTGAATAAGTTTATTGAAGAGGCAGAAGAGGGAGCTGATTCATTAAAGATTATCTCAATAAATTATATTCCTGCAGAACCAGATGTAGACATGATATTTATCAGTAATTCTAAGAGATATCTCCAGATGTCTTCTGGTCTTGCAAGAAATAAAGATAAGTATCAGGTTATAGGTACATCAAACGTAACAAGTATGACGAGTGACTTTGACTATAAGCTTAATTACAGCAGTCTTATAGATGAAGAAGCTGACATTATAGATAACTCATTTATCATGCTCCTTAAGGCTATGGTAAAGGCTGGAGTTAAGAAGGTGAACGTGGCAGGTTTTGATGGGTATTCAGAAGATAAACTGAACTTCATCAATCCGGACATGGAATACACATTTATAAAGGACAGAACAGCAGAGCTTAACCAGTATGCAAAGGATAAACTAGCAGAGCTGTCATCAGAAATAGAAGTAAATTTTGTAACCACATCTTTATACAATGTGTAAATTAATAATGGTAAATGAATAATAGCAATTTTTGTCTTTAAAAAATGTGTTATCAAAAAAAGAGGTAGATGAAATGATACAGAAATTATCAGATTATATTGCAGACTTTCTTGTGGATAATGGAATAGACACTGTGTTCGGTGTTACTGGCGGTGGAGCCATGCATCTGAACGACAGCCTTGGACATAAGGAGGGGCTTAATTTTATCTTTAACCATAATGAACAGGGAAGCAGTGTTGCGGCTGAAGGCTATACCAGGCTTACAGGCAAGCTTGCGGCAGTAAATGTAACAAGTGGACCTGGCGGAACTAATGCAATGACAGGAGTTCTTGGTGGCTGGCTGGATTCCATTCCAATGTTTATTATCTCCGGACAGGTAAAGAGAGAAACTACAACCTGGGCAACTGATGTGCCATTGAGACAGCTGGGAGATCAGGAGTATCAGATTGTTGAGAGCGTACGCAACATGACTAAGTATGCCGTCATGGTTACAGATGAAACTGAAATTGCGTATCATCTAGAGAAGGCACTATTCCTTGCCACAAAGGGAAGGGGCGGTCCTGTATGGATTGATGTTCCGCTTGATGTTCAGGCTGCAAAGATAGAGACAGATGAGTTGAAGCATTTTACAGGAAGTGCTGAGGAAGCTGAGCTTCTGGCTGAGGAAGTTCCAGTCGAAGTTACAGATGAAACTGCGGAAGAAATACTTAAAAGAATCGCAGAGTCAAGTAGACCACTTATCTTTGCGGGAACAGGTATCAGGCTTGCAGATGCAGAGACGGAGTTCCTTGAGCTGGTTGAGAAACTTGGAATTCCAGTTGTAACAGCATGGAATGCACATGATGTCCTTCCAGATACAAGTAAGTACTTCGTCGGACGACCTGGTACAGTCGGAACAAGAGGCGGAAACTTTGCAACAGAAAATGCGGACCTGATACTTGTTTTAGCATCAAGACTTAATATACGTCTTATCAGCTATAACTATAAAGACTGGGCAAAGAATGCATTTAAGATAGTAGTAGATATAGATCAAAATGAATTAGATAAGCCAACCATCAGTCCAGATATGAAGGTTCATGCAGATGTTAAGGGACTGATGCAAAAACTTAATAGTAAGATAGATGAAGGCATTTACGCAAAATATATTGATGAGCAAAATGCTATGCTGGTAGATGATAAAGAAGAAGATATGTCAGTTGAGAAAATTCACGCAATGTGGCTGGAATTCTCTCGCAGATTAAATGAAAAATACCCAGCTGTAATGCCAGAGTATTATGAAGATGAAGTGCTTAATCCATATGTATTCATGAAGAAGCTTTTTGAAGATGCAGAGGAGGATGATATCTTTGTAACAGGAAATGGTTCGGCCTGCGTTATTGGTTTCCAGGCTGCAGTTGTAAAGAATCATACAAGGCTCTTTACTAATTCAGGCTGTGCAAGCATGGGCTATGGACTTCCAGCAGCGCTTGGAGCGGCTATAGCGATGAAGAATCCAGAGCTTGTAGAAAAGGTGACAGGTACTTCTTTAGAGCAGATATCTGACTCAAAAGAAATAACAGATTATGCCGGACACCGTGTCATTTGTCTTGATGGCGATGGTTCCCTCATGATGAACCTTCAGGAGCTTCAGACTATCAGGGAGAATAATCTTAATTTCAAACTTTTTGTAATCAACAATAATGGATATCACAGTATCAGGCAGACTCAGAATAATCTGTTCCATAATGGGCTTGTTGGTGTCTGCAAGGGTAACGGAGTAAGCTTCCCTCCATTTGATAAGCTGGCTGATACATTTGGGTTTAAGTTTGTAAAGATTGACAGCCTTGATAAAATTGATGAGAAGATAGCAGAGGTTCTTAATTCAGATGGGCCGGTTCTCTGTGAGGCTGTTGTATCTGATGAACAGATATTCTCACCAAAGCTTTCTTCAAAGGTTCTTCCAGACGGAAAGATTGTATCACCACCAATAGATGATATGTTCCCGTTCCTGGAGAGAGAGGAATACGAAGGGTGCAAGCTGTCCAAAATAGAATAAGTAAATTTAGTGCAGAATAAAGTTGCAGTCTGCAAAAAAAAGGAAAAATTACCTAAGCAGGTTTTGGTATAACCTAAGACTGGGGATACTTGAAAACAGCGAAGGATTCAAATGATATTATGAAAACACTAAAAAAATTTATAACAACAAGTAAAAATGTAGAAAAATCTGGTGCACTTTGGAATATGATAGCCAGCATATTTATCTCATTTCAGCAGGAGCTTTTCGCCATAGTGATGACGCATGTTTTACCGAAGTCACAGGCACAGATAATGGCGGGAATCTTCTCTGTAGGATATGCAAATGCTAATCTCTTCCTCTGCATTGGAAAGTATGGCATGAGATTCTTTCAGGTGTCAGATGTAGATAGAGAGTATAACTTCCAGGAATATAGAGTGGGGCGAATTATTACAACCATTCTTATGACTGTAACTTCTATAGTATATATAATCGTTGTTTCTAATTTATATGGTTACACAATTAACAAGTCCATGATAATTCTGTGGATATGTCTTCTTAAAGTTCCTGATGCTTTTGAAGATGTATTCTTCGGTGAATATCAAAAGAACGAAAGACTTGATGTTGCTTCCAAAATGTGGGCGCTTCGATATATATTAACTATAATTGTAATGGTTGTTATGATAGTAGTAACAAAAGACTTACTACTGACATTAATTGTATCAACTATTTTTACAGCTGTTTTAATGATGGTATTTCTTTTGATGACCAAAGAGTTTATCTCAGAAAGAAAAACTCTGGATATGAAGATGGTATGGAAACAGCTGTGGGTAACCTTCCCATTAGCACTTGGGGGGTTCCTTACATTCTATATTGGAGTAGCACCTCGAAATGCAATTGATGCAATAATTGGTGATGAGACTCTGCAGGCTATATATAATTATCTTGTTATGCCTGTCTTTGTTGTTCAGATGATGGTAACATTTGTGTTTAATCCAAAGGCATACTATATTTCGTGTCTTTGGAATGACAGAAAAATGTCAGAGTATCTAAAAGAAACATTGAAACAGGTTGCGTTTGTTGTTGCCATAACTTTAATCTGTATAGCTGGAGCAGCAATACTAGGAGTGCCGGTGCTTTCCGTGCTGTTTAACTGTGATCTGGCTCCTTATAAAACTGACCTTTTGATAATGCTTATCGGAAGTGGATGTCTTGGTCTTGCAACACTGCTTGCAAACCTGCTTACAGTAATGAGATATCAAAATGCAATTCTTGTTGGATATGCCATTACAGCACTTGTAGCATTTCTTTTTTCAAATCAGGCGGTAGCTGCATACGGAATCAGAGGAGCGGTTGTATTCTATGTTGGAATACTCTTCCTGCAGAGCATGATATTTGTTGTAGAGTTCATATATGGTGTACTCAGAAACAGGAACCAAAAGGCTGATTCTAAAGATAAATAAATAATAATATCTATAGAATTAAACCAAGAGTTTATATAAAGAAATTTGCTATTTACCTATAATTATATTATGATAATTATGATTGCTTTGTTATTTACGTGCTGTTAAAAGTTATAGTTATTGGAAACCCAAAGCTTAATATTTTTGATATCGAAAGTATATATAGAAATAAAGTTAATAAACGTAATTAGCAATAATTATTTAATGATATAAATAAATTATTAAGAAATAAGAATCAAGAAGAAATAAGAATCAAGAATAATAACAATCAAGAATAATAACAATCAAGAATAATAACAATCAAGAGAAGGAAGTGAATTAATGGGTTATTTTGAAGAACAACATACTCAGGATGTAAATGTTGAAAGAGATTATACTATCGAGGTTTCTGAGATAGTAGCAGAGGTTTATGAGGCTCTTTCAGAAAAGGGGTATAATCCTGTGAACCAGATTGTTGGATATATTATGAGCGGAGATCCAACATACATCACAAGTTATAAGGGTGCAAGAAGTCTTATTATGAAGGCAGAGCGCGATGAAATTCTAGAACTTCTGATGGAAAATTATATTGAAACGAGACTTAAGAAATGAGAGTAATGGGACTTGACTACGGCGACAAGACGGTCGGCGTAGCTATTTCTGATGAACTTCTTATTACGGCTCAACCGATTGAAACAATCGAAAGGGAGCGGTCGAATAAGCTTAGAAAAACCTATCAAAGAATAGAGGCTTTGATAGCAGAGTATAGTGTGGAAAAAATTGTCATTGGAAAACCACTTAAGCTTGACGGAACAGAAGGTGCCCGTGTGGAAATGACTAGAGCTTTCGAAGAAGAACTAGCAAGGCGGACAGGCATTGAGATTATTGAAGTGGATGAGCGTTATACCACTAATGAGGCAGACAGAATCCTTGAAGAAACTGGAGTGGCGCATTCAGCACGGAAGAAGTATATAGACAAGATGGCTGCGGCAATTATTTTGCAGAATTACCTTGATATGAATAGATAAATTTCGTATGTAATATTCTATGTGTCATTCTGAGCGGAGCAAAGAATCATATAAATGATTATATAAAATAATTAACAAAGTTTTTTCTTAAGTGTCATTCTGAGCGGAGCAAAGAATCATATAAGCAATAAATAAAATTTTGAGTTTCATTCTGAGCGAAGCGAAGAAGCTTATGATTAGAAATGAACGATAATAATAGATTGGATGATAGATTTGGAAAATAATAATCAAAATAAAAATCAGAACAAAAATCAGAACAGCGGTGAATCGATAAAAATCATACCACTGGGTGGACTTGAACAGATTGGTATGAATATAACAGTAATTGAATATGAAGATGATATTATAGTGATTGATGGCGGGCTTGCATTTCCAGATGATGATATGCCTGGCATCGATCTTGTTATTCCCGATATTTCCTATCTTAAGGCAAATGAGCATAAGATTCGTGGCATGATTGTAACTCATGGCCACGAAGATCATATTGGTGCTATTCCTTATATAGAGAAAGAGATAAATATCCCTATATATACAACTAAGCTTACAATGGGATTAATAGATTATAAGCTGACTGAACATGGGCTTATAGACAACATTCGCAGGAAGGTTGTGAGCTATGGCCAGATAATTAATCTTGGTATCTTCAGGATAGAATTTATTAGAACTAATCATTCCATAGCTGACTCATGTGCTCTTGCAATCTATACTCCAGCAGGAATAATAGTTCACACAGGAGATTTTAAAGTAGATTTCACGCCTGTGTTTGGTGGAGTGATAGATCTTCAAAGATTTGGCGAACTTGGTAAAAAAGGTGTTCTGGCACTAATGGCAGACTCTACAAATGTGGAAAGACCAGGTTATACTCCTTCTGAAAAGACGGTTGGAAGAACCTTTGATCATATATTTGATGATAATAGAAATCACAGACTTATCATCGCCACCTTTGCATCAAACGTGGATAGAGTTCAGCAGATTATTAATTCTGCATATAAGTACAATCGTAAATGTGTTGTTGAGGGCAGGAGCATGGTAAATGTTATCCGCATCGCCTCAGAACTTGGTTATATCCAAATTCCTGAACATACACTGATAGATATAGATGAAGCAAAGAATTATCCAGATGAAAAGTTAGTTTACATAACTACAGGAAGCCAGGGAGAGAATATGGCAGTCCTTTCTAGAATTGCTTCTTCAGCACATAACAAGATTTCTATCGTTCCTGGTGATGTAGTTATATTCTCGTCCAGCCCAATACCTGGAAATGAGAAATCTGTATATAGGGTGATGAACGAACTTGAACAGAAGGGTGCTAGAGTTATCTATCATGAGACTCATGTTTCAGGCCATGCATGTCAGGAAGAGCTTAAACTTATATACGCACTTACAAAACCTAAATATGCTATTCCTGTTCATGGTGAATACAGACACTTAAAACGTCATTCAGAGCTGGCACAGGAGATGGGCATTCCAAAGGAAAATATTAAAATACTTCGGTGTGGAGAAGTCCTTCAGATTGGAGAGGATGACTTCGATGTAGTAGATAAGGTTAGTGCCCATGGTGTATTTGTTGATGGCCTTGGTGTTGGCGATGTAGGAAATATCGTAATCCGCGACAGACAGCATCTATCAAGGAACGGACTCATGGTTGTTGTTATCACACTTCAGAGTGGAACAGGAGAAATCCTTTCTGGACCTGATATTGTTTCAAGAGGTTTCGTATATGTAAGAGAGGCAGAGCTCCTTATCGAACAGTGCAAGGATGTTGTGTCTGAAACACTCTACAGCTGCCTTTCTAACGGCAACTGTGACTGGGCAATGATAAAGAATAATATTAAAGAAGATCTTGGAGAGTTTCTTTGGGTTAGAACAAAGAGAAATCCTATGATTCTTCCTATTATTTCTGAAGTTTAAAAAATATCAAAAGGACTACAAGGAATATAAGAGAAGAGTTTATATTATACTATATCGTATTTATATTTCATCCTGAGCGAAGAGAAGAATCTTATATTAAAGGATCTTATATTTAAGGATCTTATATTCGAGGTAAAGTATGGATAGATTAATGGAACAGTGCAAAGAACTGAATCTGATGATCATTGAATCAGAAGAATATAGAAAGTATATCTTCGCGCGTAATTCGATAAAATCAAATGAAGATTTATACAGCGCTGTTGTTGACTTTAAAAGAAGATATGAAGATGTCATGAAATATACCGAAGGAAATCCATATGACGACATTTTGAAAATATATTATGAAAATGATGATCTTCTCCACAATGCAGTCGTTAGTGAATACCTAAGAGCCGAAAGTACGCTATCAAAACTTATACGACGAGTTATGAGCGAGATAACAAATGGAATAAAATTTGACGATTAAATACAAGTGAAATGATAATTAATGATTAGACATTGGTGGAATAGAAATCAATGATCATGGTGTTATTCTAAGCAAAGCGAAGAGTATTATACAACTCATAATAAAAAACTATCATAATAAAAACTATCATAATAAAAAACTATCATAATAAAAAACTATCATAATAAAAAACTATCATAAAAGGAAATAATTATGAAAAAAACAACCGCTGACAGCAGGCGAATAAAAGCATTTAAAACTGAAAAAAGACTAAGAGTAGCTCTATACTACTCATTTCAGCTTTTTGTTGACGTATTGATAATCCTTATATTTATAAAGGCGTTTTCTATGTCATTTAATTTTGCTCATGACGTATTTGCGGATTCTGCAATGGATGTCAGAGATAAGAGCTATGTTACAGTTGTTCTTCTTCCGGACTCCTCGGCAGAAACCATATCTGAAGCTCTGTACGAAGCGGGAGTAGTTAGAAATAAGTATGTTATGATGGCTAAGATAAAGCTGAATGAAGTTGGTGGTAAGATAAAAGCAGGAACCTATCAGCTGTCGCCTTCTATGAAGTATAGTGAGATAATAAACATTATTACAGGTGGAATTACAACAAACACTCAGGTTGAAGTACCAACAACTACACAGACAGCAACAATAACAGATGCCACAGAGATTCATGATAATTCAGATGTTGGTGCAGGAGATGGTGGATCAGAAGGCGATGATTATGTTCCAGAGGATGGCGGAGATATGACTGATGGTGCTGGCGAAGGTGCTGGCGACGGCGCTGGCGACGGCGCTGGAGAAGGTGCTGGAGAAGGACAGTAGACAAATAGTAGACAAATAGTAGACAAACAGTAGATAAATAGTAGACAAACTGTAGATGAACAATAGACGAAGAATCTTAATATGAATAAAGGATACAGAGTATGGATTATAATAGAATAAGAAGTTTCATTAATTCATATTCATATGATGATGCAGGATTTCTTGGAGAAATATATCAGAAAGCTCTTGAGGCAGAAGTCCCAGTAATAAGAAGAGATACAGCAGAATTCCTAAAGGTGCTTATTAAAATGATTCATCCTCATAGTATACTTGAAGTTGGGACGGCAGTTGGCTATTCATCCCTTTTAATGGCTAAGACTCTGGATGAATTATATTCTCAAGATTCGTATTCAGGTGATAATGACTGGCATATAGATACATGTGAAATTAGTGAGGACAGAATCGCAGAAGCAGAAAGTAATTTATCTCAAATGGGATATGCGGACAGAATCTCGATTCTTGAAGGTGATGCTGCAGAAACACTTAGAAAACTAGGTGCAGAAAATAAATATGATTTTGTTTTCATTGATGCAGCAAAAGCTCAGTATATGATATATCTGGACGAAGCTATAAGGCTGTCGCATGAAGGAACTGTAATAGTATCAGATAATATATTAGCCGATGGTGATATTTTGGAATCTCATTTTCTTGTCGAGAAAAGGGACAGGACAATTCATGACAGAATGAGAGAATATCTCTACAGATTAAAGAATGATGACAAACTTGATACTGCAATATTATCAGTAGGTGATGGTATTGCAGTATCTGTGTGTAAATAAAAGGAAAACGAATGAAAAATATAAAAAAACCAGAACTCCTTATTCCAGCTGGTGGACTTGAAACACTGAGGGTTGCCGTGGACTATGGGGCAGATGCGGTATACATAGGCGGGCAGCGATTTGGGCTTCGTGCAAAGGCGGACAATTTCACAAGAGAAGATATGGAAGAGGCTGTAAGTATTTGTCATAAGGCTGGAGTAAAGCTCTATGTTACAACAAATATATATGCACATAACGATGATGTGAAAATGGCTGCGGATTATTTCCAGGAGCTGAAAGAGATAGGTGTCGATGCAGTTCTTATCTCAGATCCAGGGCTGTTTAGTATTGCGAAGCCAATACTGGAGAACAGTAGTACAGAAATTCATATAAGCACTCAGGCAAATAATACAAATTATATGACATATAAATTCTGGCATGATATGGGGGCAACCAGAGTTGTCGCTGCCAGAGAGCTTTCTTTGAAAGAAATAACAGAAATAAGAGATAATATTCCTGATGATTTAGAGATAGAAGCATTTATGCATGGTGCTATGTGTATATCGTATTCTGGAAGATGCCTTTTATCCAACTATTTTACAGGAAGAGATGCGAATAGAGGTGCATGTACTCATCCGTGCAGATGGAAGTACGCTGTAGTAGAAGAACATCGTCCCGGTGAATATCTTCCGGTTGAAGAAGATGACAGAGGTACGTATATATTCAACTCAAAGGACCTTTGCATGGTAGATAAGATTCCTGATCTTATAAATGCAGGAATAGATTCCTTCAAGGTTGAAGGAAGAATGAAGACAAATCTCTATGTTGCAGTTACAGCTAGAACCTATAGAGAAGCAATAGATGATTATTATGAGTCTCCAGATTTATATTATTCAAAGATAGACCATTATATAGAAGAAATATCTGCTTGCACCATGAGGGATTTCACCAGAGGTTTCTACTATGGTAAACCGTCTGAAGAAGATCAGATATATGATAATAACACATATATCAGAAATGCGGTTTATATGGGGAGGATAGAATCAATAGAAACAGAAGGGGTAGTAGAGTCAATTGATTCAGAAGTATCTAACGCAACTATCACTGGTAATGAATTAAATAATAATAAAATAAATAATAATAAATTTTCGGATACTATAACTATTGAAATATATCAGAAGAACAAATTCTCACTTGGCGATACACTTCAAGTGATGCTTCATTCTGGAGATAATCTAGAGGTTAAGGTTATAGACATAAAAGATGAGTATGGACGAAGCATGGAATCTGCTCCACATCCGAAACAGAAACTGACAGTTACCTTTATGGCGGCAGGTGCTGATGAAGATGTAAATCTTAGTCAGATTCGTACAGGAATGATTTTGAGAACCATAGAAAACTAATAAATATTAAAAATATGCCATAATAATAAAATTCTTGCCACGGTATTTTTAATATGGTATAATCCAAATGTTATGGGCTAGGTTACATAAAACTAAAGAATATAACGAAGTTAAATGTGAGGAGAAGGGAATATGCGTTTAGCGGGTGCGAGAAAGAGGATACGTATCGGTGACCTTTTAGTTGAGGCCGGTGCTATCACAGACGAACAGCTTCAGGAGGCTCTTGCAAAGCAGAAAGAAGAAGGTGGTATGCTTGGTAATATCATCATGGATCTGGGCTTTATCTCAAGAGAACTCCTTATCACAGTACTTACAACCCAGATGGGAATAGAGTATTGCGAAATCAAAACAATTCAAATAGAAGAAGATGTTATTAATCTGGTATCAAAGGATTTAGTTCAGAAGTACAAGGCAATGCCTATAGGTTATTCTCCTGAAAATCCAAATATGCTTCAGGTTGCTATGGCTGATCCGATGGACCTTATGGCAATTGATGATATCAGCATTTCTAGTGGTTTGCAGGTTGAACCACTTCTTTCATTCCAAGATGACCTTGAAAATGTAATAGGTAAGTACTACGGCAGTGTTGAAGCTATGGAAGCTGCCGAGGCTTATAAGATAGAGATGGGAACCAGTGATGATGACGAAGGCTCTGGTTTTGATGACGAAATTGATAATTCGCCTATCGTACTTCTGGTTAATCAGATTATCGAAGGTGGTGTCAGACAGAGGGCTTCCGATATTCATATAGAGGCGCTCGAGACAAATGTTCGTGTAAGGTATCGAATTGATGGTGCTTTGAAACAGGTTATGACCTATGAACTGAGTATTCTTCCAGCTATCAGTGCTCGTATCAAGATTATTGGTAACATGGATATTGCTGAGAAGAGAAAACCTCAGGACGGTCGTATCACCATCATAGTAGATAGAAAAGAGTTCGATGTCCGTGTTTCTATTCTTCCTACTGTATTTGGAGAAAAGACAGTTATGAGACTTACCTCCAAGGATGGACTTACAAAACCAAAGTCTGGACTTGGATTCACACCAGAAGAGATTGAAGTATTCGATGGTATTCTTAGTAACCCACACGGTATTATCCTCGTTACAGGACCTACAGGATCTGGTAAATCAACCACACTTGATACATCTCTTTCGGAGCTTAATACAGAAGATGTTAATATTATCACGGTTGAAGACCCTGTCGAGGCAAATATAAATGGTATCAATCAGGTACAGGTTAATGTTAAGGCAGAGATGACATTTGCGGCTGCCCTTCGTTCAATCCTTCGTCAGGACCCTGATATAATAATGATCGGAGAGATTCGAGACGGCGAGACAGCACAGATTGCGGTTCAGGCTGCTATCACAGGACACTTGGTTGTATCAACACTCCATACAAACTCAGCGGCATCGACAGTTACACGTATTATTGACATGGGTATTGAACCTTATGTTGCTGGTGATGCGCTTGTAGGAGTAATTGCACAGAGACTTGTTCGTAGACTTTGTACATCATGTAGAGTTCCAAGACTTGCTGATGACGATGAAAAGACAGTACTTGGTGTTAAGGACCCTGAGGATGATGTTGTTGTTTACGAACCAGTGGGATGTCCGCTCTGTAATGATACTGGTTATTCAGGACGAATCGGTGTATACGAGATGATGCCGGTTTCAAAGGAACTACAGGCGGTTATAGCGAGAGGTGCTACTGCGGATGTAATTGAGAAGCAGGCTCTTGAAGAAGGTATGTCAACACTGAAGATGTCAGCTGCAAGACATGTACTTGCTGGAACAACATCACTTGCAGAGATGAAGAAGATTGTTTATACAACTGGTGATGAATACTAAAAAATACTTAAAATATTCTAAAAAATTATTTGTGTCATCCTGAGCGCAGCAAAGGATCTTATACATATAATATACACTATAATATACTCAAATACATAAGTAAGAAAAAATAGGGGAGGTAATGATTGTATGATAGATATGGACGAACTCCTTAGCCTGGCGGTTGATGAGAATGCATCCGATGTACATTTGGCGGTAGGTATACCACCAAAATTCCGAATTAATGGAGCTCTTCAGGAAGTAGATGTTCCACCACTTTCTTCAGGAGAGGCTGCTGAAAGTATCGGAATGACAATGAATGAAAGACAGAAGGCTATCCTTAAGGACAGAGGTGAGTGCGACTTTGCTTACTCAGTTGGTGAAAAAGGAAGATTCCGTGTAAACGTATACATGGACAGAGGTAACATGGCAGCTGCTTACAGAAAGATTGATACCATCATCCCTAAGCCAGAACAGCTTGGTCTGCCACCAGCAGTTGTAGAACTATATAAGAAGAAGAGAGGGCTTGTTCTGGTTACTGGTCCTACAGGTTCTGGAAAATCTACAACACTTGCTTCTGTAATTAATAAAGCAAATGAAAATACAAGTAACCACATTATTACTCTTGAGGATCCTATCGAGTATATTCATCATCATAAAAAATCGATAGTTAACCAGAGAGAGTTGGGAATGGATACACTTTCATTTGATAATGCTCTTAGAGCAGCTCTTCGAGAGGATCCAGATATAATCCTCGTAGGAGAGATGCGTGATCCAGAGACAATCCAGATTGCTATTACTGCTGCTGAGACTGGACACTTGGTATTCTCAACCCTGCATACAATCGGAGCAGCTGCTACTGTAGACCGAATCATCGACGTATTCCCTCCACATCAGCAGCAACAGATTCGTATTCAGTTAGCTATGGTTATCGAAGGTGTTATTTCACAGCAGCTTCTTCCAACAGCTGATGGACATGGAAGATGTGCGGCTTTCGAGGTTATGCTTGCAAACTCAGCTATTAGAGCACAGATTCGTGAAGGAAAGACACACCAGATAGAGTCTACAATTCAGACATCAAGAAATATTGGTATGGTAACAATGGATGACTGTCTCATAGAAATGTTTAGAAATGGACAGATTACAAGAGATGATGCTCTGCTGTATGCACAGGATCAGATCAATATGAAGAAGAATCTATATTAATATTTATGTAAATCTATTGTTTCAGAAATATGAATAAAAACAAGAATATTACATGAATATAACATGTATATATAGTAAAAAAACATATAACTGGCATACTAACTATAAATACTTTATGTGCGAACTGTGTTCATTTTGTGAAAATAGTTGAATTGTTTACAGTTTATTCATATATTATTAACAAAAAGGTTGCAATTTTATGTAAAGTATTGTATAGTTTGTAAAGTACGTTATTTAGTTCTATTTTTTGTGGGATAAAAAAATAGTAACAGAAAATATGAAAAAATGGGCGGAGGATAGAATATGGCAAAGTATGATTATAGGGCTATTGATGCCAATGGTAAGGTCAAAAAAGGTACCATTGAAGCCAATAACGAAGAGACAGCTAAGTCGAAGCTTCGTGCCGAAGGACTGAATATTACTGAGTTTGGCGACAGTAAGGATATTCAGATTAAGATTGGCTCAAAGGGCGTTAAGAACAAGGACCTGTCGGTATTCTGTAAGCAGTTTGCTGCTGTACTTAGAGCCGGTGTTCCAATCATTCAGGCACTTGACATGATGACAAGCAGTGTTGAGAACAAAAATCTTAAAGCGGCTATCGAGGAAGCAGAGGCACATGTTCAAAAGGGAGGAACACTTGCTGATGCATTAAGACTTAACCCAAAAGTTTTTCCTGATATGCTTTCAAACATGGTTGCGGCTGGTGAGTCATCTGGTAAACTTGAGATCTGTTTTGAGAGAATGGCTAATCAGTTTGAGAAGGATGGACATATCGAAGGCAAGATTAAGAGTGCTATGATGTATCCTATAGTAATTCTCGTAGTAGTAATTGCGGTAGTTACGTTGATGCTTGTAAAGGTTATTCCTACTTTTGCAGAGATGTTTGAAGAAATGGACGCAAAACTGCCTACTGCTACACAGATGCTTGTAAATATGTCAAACTTCTTGGTTGCAAAGTGGTATATAGTTCTTGCGATTATTATAATAGCTGTTGTAGCAATAAAGATTTTTGCTGGAACAGATTTTGGACAGGAGTTTAACGGTAAGTTAGCTCTTAAGCTTCCTATCTTTGGTAACCTTAATGTAAAGACTGCTGCAGCTACTTTCTCAAGAACATTTGCAACACTTCTTGCTTCTGGTATTCCAATGGTTGAGGCTGTTGAACAGACAGCAAACGTAATGAAGAATAAAGTTATAAGAGATGGACTTAAAGACTGTAAGGTTCAGGTTATGAGAGGTGTACCTTTATCAAAGCCTGTAAGAGATATGGATATTTTCCCTGAGATGCTTCCACAGATGATGCATATCGGTGAAGAGACAGGTAACATTGAGGATATGATGGAGAAGGTTGCTGACTTCTATGAGGATGAGGTTGACCTTGCTACAGATGCTCTTACATCTGCAATGGAGCCACTGATCATCGTTGTTATGGCGGTTGTTGTAGGTTCGATGGTTATAGCTATTTATTCACCTATCCTGAATATGTACGACGCAGTTGATAATTACTAGAATAAAATTACTAAAATGTTTTTCATGATTATAGAAGGCTAAGCCTTTTATATATAGAATAGGTATAGAAGACAGATGTCTTTTATATATAAATGTAATATTGTCGGGCGAGCGACTATATTATACACTATTCAAACAAATCCAATTAAAAGAAAAGGAGAAAAAGAGATTATGAAGAATAAAGGTTTTTCACTTGTAGAACTTATTATCGTTATAGCTATCATGGCTATCCTTGCTGCAGCTATTGCACCTGCACTTATCAGATACATCGATAAGTCACGTAGAAGTGATGATGTTGCTGCTGCAGAGACAATTAATACAGCTGCACAGGCTGCACTTGCAAACGAAGAAGCATATGATGAAATCCAGGGCAATATGCCAGCTGCTGGTGGCGCTGATGTTGTTTTAGCAGAAGCTGCTTTTGACAGCCCATTCACTGCTGTAGCTACAATGAGTGGTGGTGGTGCTACATTCCTTTCAGAAGTTAACTCTTCTTGTGGCGGAAAGTCACCTAAGATCAAGTATAAGAAGAACAGCGTTACTATGTGGGGCGTTGGTGTTAACGAAGCTGGAAAGCCTGTAGTATGGCTTGAGGTTGCTACTGGAGATAAAAAGTTTGAGCTTCAGCCAACTATTTGCGCATCATATAAGTAAGTAACTAAATAGGCAAGATGAGATTTCAAACTCGCCATTTGAAATCTTATCTTGTCGTTTTTATGAAAAATATTATTAAAAATATTATTAAAAATATTATTAAAAATATTAATGTATATATTAAATTATATATAAAATAAAAATGATCAGCGGTTTTTATTCTTCCTTTACATATACACCATATAATTTAAATGATTAGTGTATAAGTAAAGGGGGTATGGAGCTGATCTGCTATATCTGTATTAATGACTGTATAGATGAGCTTCGGAACGCTCTAAAATAAAAACTACTGAAAAAAAATGAGGGAGGCTATAGAATGGCAAAGAGTAACAGAGTCTTATCAATAGACATTACGAATGAAAGTATTACTATTGTTGAGATCACAGCAGCTCAGAAGAAACAAACCTATATCCATAAGGTTCTTATTTTTGAGACCCCTGAGGAT
>CACZRU010000290.1 GCA_902783605.1 uncultured Lachnospiraceae bacterium | reverse complement strand
CTGTTTTAACCACATTACTGGTGTATCCATTGTTTTCTCTCCTTTTTTTCTAACAATCTACAATTAAATCAATTATTCTTCTTAAAATCGCCAATTAAAACCGTTCATTAAAACCGCCCATTAAAACTGCTCGAGAAAACGAATGTCGTTTTCGTACAGGAGGCGCATGTCGGCGATTTCGTATTTGAGAAGTGCAACTCTTTCAAGGCCGATACCAAATGCGAAGCCTGTATATACTGGAGCGTCTGGATTACTGCTGTCGTTAATCCCGCACATTTCCAGGACATCTGGATGTACCATTCCACATCCAAGGATTTCAATCCATCCTGAGCTTTTGCAGGCTGTACATGCACAGTCTACTTCGCGACGAACCAGCTTGCCTCCTTCTTTAACCTCTTCCATCTTCTTCACACGGCCTGTGCCATGGCACTTGAAACAGGTTACATCAACCTCTGCTGATGGCTCTGTAAATGGGAAATGATGTGGACGGAGTTTTGTCTTTGTATCTGGTCCAAAGAACTCTTTTGCAAACTGATCAAGAGTTCCCTTCAGGTCGGCCATTGTCACATTTTCCCCGATTACGAGTCCCTCAACCTGGTGGAAAGAAGGACTGTGTGTAGCATCCACCTCATCTGAACGGAAAACTCTTCCTGGGGATATAAGTTTGATAGGAAGTGTTCTTTCAGGGAAGCCTTTAGATGTTTCCTTAAATTTTCCAGCAGCAAGCATTACTCTTGCCTGTACTGATGATGTCTGAGTACGAAGTACGATATCATCCTCTGTCGTCTCTCCCTTACTCTCATCATGTCTCTGTATATAAAAGGTATCCTGCTCGTCTTTTGCTGGGTGATCTTCAGGAATATTGAGAAGCTTGAAATTCATGCGGTCATACTCAACCTCTGGTCCTTCAACAACCTCGTATCCCATTCCAATAAATACTCTCTCAAGATCCTCAAGAGCTATCTGATTAGGATGCTTATGCCCTCTGAGTGTCCTTGTACCTGGACGAGTTACATCCAGCCACTCAGTCTCCATCTTCATCTCGATAACCTTTGACTTCAGGTTCTTCTTCTGTTCTGTAAGTGCCTCCTCCAGAACATCACGAACAGCATTTACCATCTGTCCAACCTTTGGTCTTTCCTCTGGAGATACATCCTTCATTCCCTTTAGAATCTGAGTAAGCTCTCCCTTCTTTCCAAGCACTGAAACTCTTATCTCATCCAGTGCTTCAGGAGTAGACGCAATAGCTATCTGCTTTTCAGCCTGCTCCCTGATTTTTTCAAGCATTTCCTTCATTACTATATCCTCCTAAATTATTTACTCATTTAATTCCGTTCATGCAACTCTGAACTCGTCTCTTCGAGACTTTCCGTTCAGAAAACAAAACCGGATGCAGACGAATATAAACTCATCTGCATCCGGGACGATTTCTAACCGCGGTACCACCCGACTTCTATATTGTAAGGCCTAATAACTACTACGCCTACTCTATAACTCTCATTTGACTTAACGCGTCTAACGGCAGAACCTACTAAAAAAATCTCAAATTTTATCAAACTGACATTATATATTTCAGCTCTGCGACTCCAGTGTGAAGATAACTATTACTTCTTTCTTAACAAGGCTTCCAGCCGATGACCTCGTCTCTCTGTAAGTGAAAGCAACAGCTTTATGCACTTTCATAGTCTTTCATGTTTATGAAATTTCAATAAGCTTCAAATTGCTTTAAACAGGTTAGATTATAGCATTAAATTAGGCAAAGTCAAGAAAATAAATTGTCATATATATCCTTATTCGCATTATTTATGGCAGTTACTACATCTGGAAGTTTTACGGACTTAAATGATTCAAGGCCATTTACCTTTGTATATTCATCCGCAGATTTCATAACATCTATGATCTCGTCACCCTTTGCTTCTACCATTTTCTTATAGATAGTTGACTTCTTTATAGAACTCATATAACTGTTTCTAAGAAGATTAACTCCATCCGGAGATGCAAGCACTGCCGTCAGGTTTTCTATTTTATAATCACCCATAATAGTACCTATCTCACTTTGGGCATAATTTACAAGCGGGTTTAATAATGCGTAATCAGAGTTACCAGCTAATTCATTGGTAATTTCAATCCCCAATCTTTCAAAAATACCATCAATATATTTAACCCCTTCATCTAAGCGTTTACTAGATGCATGTCTTGTCATATTTGCCAGGAATAATTTAAAGATAAGCTCTGCAGAAAGATCCTTTCTCGCTTTACTCCCAGGAGCAGTTTGTTCATTTATAAGTCTATTCTTTAATTACCCCTTTTACACTAATATTGAAATGATAATTCTTTTACTTATTCACTAGTATAAACCTTATTGTCCAGCAATTATCCAGCAGTCAGCTGACACCCCTCAAAAATCTCATTATTTGAAATTAACAAAGCAAAATCCTGTAATATAAAGCAACCCGGTTCTGTATGCAGAGAACCGGGTCTTATCAAATAAACCTATTTATGAGAGGAGGGTAGGTTTAGAGTATAACATTTTTTATGCAAAAAGCGCTGTAAGTACTATTCCATACATTTCCCTTACTGAATATGTTGGAACCAGCCACAAGTTAGTCTTTGCAGGTACTGCGCTATAGGTAAGGCCATTCTTCTCAGCCACCGTTCCAGCTCTATAGATATGAAACTCATTTGTTGCAATCGCAACATTCGTTCCTAACTCTTCCTTTTCAAGTATTTCTGTTGAAAACTCTATATTTTCAAGTGTTGATGTGGACTTATCCTCCATGTAGATTCTGTCCTTCTCAATACCATTACTTACAAGCCAGTTATACATGCACTGTGCTTCGGATATTCCTTCGTCAGCGCCCTTTCCACCAGATACGATGCAGACAGCATTTTTATGAACATCAAGGTACTGCTTTGCTGCAACTAGTCTTTCTCCCAACATTGAACTAGGCTGATCACCATCTACCTTGCATCCCAGAACAATGAGAACCTCATTTCCACTGCCACTCTTTGTAGTTGCTGTCACCATTAGTGTTGCTGTAACTACAAATGTTACTATAGCCACTGAAGCCACGAGAGAAACAGCTGCAACTATTCGTCTGCCGCGCTTACTCTTCACAAGCTTTTTAAATCCTGCATTCACAATATCAAAGAGAAGACTGTAAGCCATTATTAGAATGGAAACAACCATTCCTGTTATATTTCCAATATTGATAACTCCACCCAGATATGGGTTAGTGAACATACCAAATACAACTCCACCAATTATCGCTAACAGTATTCTTAAAATTGCAGTCTTGGTTATATTCTCATTCATCCAGTCTTTTGTTCTGCTCTGCTTTTCTTTCTTTGTATCTTTATTATTTCTGTCTATATTTTTTTCCTTATCTTTCATTTTTACCCCTGTTTTTTTCCCCCCTAAGTTTTCTAAGTTTTAATTCTTCTAAATCTTTACCTTCTAAGATTTTTCTAAATTTAAATCCTCTAATTTTCTTTCTGATATTCTCTTTTTTATTTCTTTCTATACTTTATCTTTCCTTTTTTTCAGCTCCCTGCTGATTACACTACAAATGATAGTTTCACTTTTCATCATTTCAGCATCCCTTCAACTAAAAAAAAAACATCATTTTAACAATCAAATGGCAAAAAAAGAGGACAAACCCTAAAGTTTATCCTCTCTTATCGTTTAGATTCTTTAATTTTTTGCTTTCTTAGCAACTTATCCAGTTACTTATTCAGCCTCTAACTTTGTCCTTTATTTTGTATCTTTAGCAAATTCACAATCAACAGCCACATCTTCATTCTCATTCTGCCATGTAAGAACATCTTTCTCGCTGATCTTAATGCTTCCT
>CACZRU010000289.1 GCA_902783605.1 uncultured Lachnospiraceae bacterium | reverse complement strand
TCCCTCGTCATATGACTTCTGCATAGCTTCGATAGGATCTGTAGCCTTAACACCCTCACCAAGTACAAGTGAGTCATAAGCCTTCTGTATACGATCCCAGTTGTTATCTCTGTCCATTGCGTAGTAACGGCCACTGAGAGATGCAACCTTGCCGACACCAATCTCATTTGTCTTATCTACAAGCTCCTGGAGGTAATCCTTACCTGATGCAGGAGGTGTATCTCTTCCATCGAAGAATGGATGAATGTATACATTCTCAAGTCCCTCTTTCTTACACATCTCAAGGATTGCGTAGAGGTGTGTATTGTGACTGTGAACACCACCGTCTGAAAGAAGTCCCCAAAGGTGAAGGTCACTTCCCTTCTCCTTACAATTATTTATAGCACGAAGCAGTTCCTCGTTCTTGAAGAATTCTCCATCCTGAATAAACTTTGTGATAAGTGTGAGATCCTGGTAAATGATCCTTCCAGAACCGATATTCATATGTCCAACTTCTGAATTACCCATCTGTCCATCAGGAAGACCTACTGCCATTCCTGAAGCAAAGCCCTTCTGGTATGGGCACTCAGCCTTTAATTTATCCATTACTGGAGTCTGTGCAAGGAAGATTGCATTTCCTTCCTGTCTATCTGACTCACCATATCCATCAAGTACCATAAGAACTACTGGTTTCTTACTCATAACTTTTCTCCTTTTTTATTTAAATAATTATCTTTATTATAAGAATTTGCTTTAGTAATTTCAAAATTTTTGAAAGAACATCATTTTCGACCTTTGGTTATATATATCTAACTTTGAGTCCACTAGTTACTATATATGATTTCCTTATTTTTAGCAAGAATAAACTGTCTATTAATCCTTATTTGCTCTCATACTTCTGGATGTACTCCACAAGTGCTGCCTTCATATCTTCATCAGACACATCTGTTCTGATAACTGCCTTTCCAACCCCTTCAAGGAGCACATACTTTATCGAAGCCCCCACAGCCTTCTTGTCACTGTGTGTAAGCTCAATAACTCTATCTATTGCCTCGCCCTTTATCTTATCACCAATCTTTGGAACCTCCATGTTGTCCAGGATAAGTGATGCAACATCGTCCACCAGCTCCTGTCCTATCATCCCCTTATTTCTGGAGATGATACAAGCCAGGATACAGCCTATATGCACACACTCACCATGCAGGAGTTCAAAATCCATAAACTTCTCAATCGCATGTCCCAGTGTATGACCAAAATTCAGAAGCTCTCTTACCCCCTTCATTTCATGAGGATCTTCCGCAACTATATCTGCTTTCTTCTGATTGCTGAAGTCCAGCACCTTTGAAGTAAAGCTTCTATCCAGTGGTGTTTCATTTACCTTTGATATATTTTCCTCAAGCCAGGAATAAAATCCGTCGTCACCTCTGATAAGAGCCATCTTCACAACCTCACCCATTCCTGAATAGAGCTGTCTGCGACTCAGCGTATCAAGTGTCGCAGTATTTATATACACATTTACAGGCATGTGAAATGCACCAACCATATTTTTATAACTGTCAAAATCAACTCCTGTCTTTCCACCTATACTGGAATCAACATCTGCCAGAAGGCTGGTCGGAACTTGAATGAAGTCTATTCCTCTAAGGAATGTGGCTGCTGTATAACCGCACATATCACCTGTAACTCCACCTCCAAGAGCAAGAAGCACATCCTTTCTGGTGAACTTCTCTTCAATGAGCTTCACATATATTTCGCGAACTGTATCCAGATTCTTGCTTGCTTCACCTTCAGGAAAAACAAAACTGACCACCTTAGCAAAATACTTTTCACACAGCTTGGTCATCTCCTCTAAATATATGGATGCAACATGAGAATCAGATACTATGCACACCTTCTTCTGCTTATCTGGATTGTAGTTCTGGAGGAAGTCCGACAGCTCATCAAAGCCATCAGAATAATCTATGCTGTAAATCTTCTTTCCCTCTTCATCCAGCACATCTCTTGAGATAATCGTCTTTTTTACAAACTGATTCTTTTCTTCATCATATCTATACCCAGCGGCAGCTAGTTTTCCCTTTATATCCTCTTCATCTGCCGAATAACTCTTCACAAGTTCTGTAAGTGAAGAATAGTTATCCCTCAGCTGAGTGTTGATGAAGCTGAAAAGCATTATTGGATCATTTGGAATATTCATATTACTCATTTTTCTACTACCTTTTTTCTATAGATTTCTAATAAGTTAAAACACTTTGGAATTATACTACAAAGAACGACAAATGTTAAACAACAAATCTTAATCAACAAACCTCTATATCAAAACAATCGTGTTCAAAATAAGAAGGCGGCCTATATACAAATTACAGGTCGCCTTCCGTTTTGCCTATGAAGAAAATTCCAAATTTAAGAAATTTTCAAATTTAAGAAAATTCCAAATTTAAGAAATTTTCAAATT
>CACZRU010000288.1 GCA_902783605.1 uncultured Lachnospiraceae bacterium | reverse complement strand
GCTCTTTCTTCAGCACTCTCCATACTTCTTTTTGAAGCCGATTCCTGAATATCATTATTCTCTTCTGATTGCTTCTCTGTATCAGATGTTCCTCCATCTGTAGATTCTCCATCTGATGCTTCTACCTCAACCTGATTATCTTTAGCTTCCGTTATCAATCCTTTTCTATACATCTCCAGGCATTCTAGAAGCCGGTTATTATCCGAACCCATGCTGTCTATAGTTGCTATATCAACATTTTCACGGATCATTTTATATATAATTTCAAGTGTGTCATCATTTTTATCCTTAGATGAAAGTCTCTTGATCACTTCCTCATCTACGTCTTTCCAGATGCATTCAGATATGATTTTCATTCTCAGCAGGCTTATTTTTTTATTACAGTATCTCTTAACATCTTCACGAGACATTCCGGCAGATAAATCGTATCTCACCTGCTGAACTACGTCCGGTGTCAAACTGTACATCATTTCGAGATCCTGACACATCTTAGTTACTTCATGCTCTAAATATCTAACTCTATGCATTGTCATCCTCCATTTTTCCTAACTATCTATATTCAGTTTTTGTTACTTTATGATCATTATTCGAATCAATCTGCTTAAGCAGTTCAGCTATAACTACTGCAGCTATATCTTCCTCTTTATCAAGGCTTTCAATTTTATCTCTTGTTATGGTGATATCTGCCGATTTACCTTCATACTTATGTACTAATGCTTGTGATTCAAATTCTTTTCTAATTGACTCGATTACCTTTACTCTTTGTGTAGCAGCTCTTACTTCTTCCCGCAGTCTAAGACCTTCACGACGATAGTATTCTCTAATTGAAAGTATTTCTTCGTATGTGTATCCCTGCTTTTTTAGTTTTGATGAAAGATCTGTCCATCTTTCATGTTCAGTCTGGAATTCAATATTGCCTGATTGGAAGGCTTGCTCGCCATATTTCAGAGTACTCATTTCATCAGCTATCTCAAAAAGCTCATGGCATTTCTTACTTGAACGATAGATCTTATTCTTTTCAGAAACTAATGCTTTCTTATCTGCTCGGCTCTTTTTCTCCAATTTCAATATTTGATCTTCATTAGAAATATCGTTATCTGATAGAAAAAGATATTCCTGTTGGAGCTGCTCAAACTTCCTTATTTCGTCCTTATATTTCCATACCTGACTATACGGTCTACGTTGCAGCAATCCCAATCGATATAACCTTGCGAAATATCTTTTTTGCACTTTAGTAAGCTTGGTCCTTTTCCTTCTTGGGATTTTTGAAAAGACTATACTTTCCGATTCATCAATTGTTTCGGTGTGATATTTTTCAATCGATTCAACAGGAATTCGTTCTCTTATTCGTTCTTCGGTATAATCTGAACCCATCTGATAAGATCTTCTATATCTGTTCATGCCGGGTGCTTTAAATGCAAGATATTTACCACTCTTCGTTTCATACCCTCTCTTTTCCATAATCGATATAAAAGCTTCGTAACTATCTGCCTCGGCTATAGCAATATCGATATCTCGTTTGATCATGTCAGACCAGACAAATCTACCATCACGATATTCGTTCCAATCCTGATATCTGTTATGTACTTCCTTTTCATCTAGCTCTATGGTGCTAAGACCATATTCCTCACAAATACGATTTACTATCGGCTGTATAAAAGAAGCCCAGTCATTTTTCTTATAGTGATATTTAAGACCTGTAGCAAAGCTGACACTATTGAATATCACATGAGCATGAATATGGTCCGTATTATCATGGACTGCATATACAGCTTCATAATCCATTAGATATTCTTTAACAAATCTCTCAACAATCTTCATGGCCGTTACCGCATCCGTCTCTCCTTCTTTGAAGGAAATAATTATATGATATCCCTGACGACCACCTGACTTTCCAAAGACTTCCTTTGTATCCATCATCTGCTCATATGCCTTTTCAATCTGAACATTCCAACCACCGGTTAAAACCTTCTCTTCAGTCTTCTCACCATTAAGGATATAAGTTATCGCCTGTTTCATATGTGAACTGCTTTTTGAATTCTTATCGTTAATATATAGAATCTTACATATCGCCAATATCCTCCACCACCTTATTCATAAGTGAACTTAGTCTGCTCATATAAGCAAAGAGCCGGATCTTATCATCGGGTACAAAAAAACCAGAATTACTGTTCTTAGCAATCTGGTTTACATTCACACCTATTGAATTAATTTCATTAATCAGATTCTTTATGATTTTCCTTATCTCAGGATAATCATTTGGACTACTGTTAAGACAGAGTCTAAGGTAATCACTCTCACTCATTCCAGCTTCTGCAGCTCGTCTGGACAAATCATCAGCTTCATCATCAGTCAATCGAAAGCCCTTGATAACGGATTTTTTCTTTTGTTCCACTAAGACTCATTCCTCCTTCCAAATGACCTGAACAGATTCTATTTCACAACGCACTGAACACTTCTACAACTAAAGATAAAAAGCGCAAGATACGCCTTTTGTTAAACAAAACGCAAACTTGTTAGGGGACACCCCTAATACCCTGACCATACCACGCGATATTTTACCTCATTTAGCATAAAACCCCCCGTTAATACTATTTGTACTAAGATTTTAAATACTTCATACGCTGCGTACTAAGAATATAAATACTTCATACAAATTTTAATACATATTTTAATAATTCATACAGTGCGTATTTATATCTGTATTAATTCATACCATTTGTACTAAGATTTTTAATACTTCATACTATTTGTACTACAATTTTTCATACAGACCATATCATGAAATATCAAAATTTAAGATACATTGGTCTATTCTCCGATACCATGTTAAATGATATTTTCGTTGCTACAAGCCATTCATTTATATCTTTATATTGTACCGGAACAGGCATATCACTAACCAAATATCCTTTCTCTATATATTTGGTCTTTATACCCATTGTTGCATTTCTGCCAGGCACATCATTATCTAGACAAAGAATTATAGATTTGACTCCTGAATGTTCATCGAGAAATCTTCTAAGAGGTCTGTCTGATAACATTCCTAGTGAAAGCAGATTGGCATCGTATTCCTGAAATATATCCACATAACTCATCAGATCGATTGGTCCTTCAAATACCACTATAGTATCGCTCTTATCATTCACAAGGTTTAACCCATAATTCTTATTACTTCCAAGTATATCCATCTTGAATGGTTTCATTCCAGATATATCATTTGTACCTCTCTGACAAGCCTGCCTTGTAACACCATTACAATCATTGCCTTTGAAAATGATATTATGGTAATAATCACATTCATAAATAAGATTATGATTCACGAAGTAATCAATTGTACTGACACTTATACATCTTTTCTTGTTAAGATATGAGTATAACTTATAGTTATTCAGATATGGTTCTGGAAGTTTAAACTGAGAATAAGAATCATTTATTTCGTTATTCTCAGTGTTAATTATTCTATCAGAGTTCAGTTTACTTCTATCAGCATTACCAATATAATTATACCCTGAAAAATCAAGGAGCCATATCACAGCTTCCTTGAAATTCATACCGGCAAATTCTTTTAAGAAATCTATCTGAGATCCTCCGTTATGTCCTTTAACATCCTTCATTGACCACCTGAACCAATTTTTTCTATCATAGATTCGTATGGAATCCATCTCTTTCAATGTGTAAAATCGTCCGATTTTTTTAGGTGTAAATCCCAGATTATCCGCTACAGCAACTAAGTCTACTGACTTAGCAATATCTAACTCATCAGCTGTTATATGTCTCATGTCATTCTCCCATCACCTTATCTCACCGTTTTCTCAGCAGCCACTGGAACACTAAATTCTATTTCTTTATAATCTGCTTTCAAATTGTATCTGAGATTCGATGCCGGTAGTTTATCCTTTTCCTTAAAGCTGAAATAATCATCTCTTCCGGCAGCAACTATCACATGATCAACAAGAGGAATCCCTATCAGATCACATACCTTTATCATTCTATCTGTCAAAATAGAATCTTCTGTTGATGGTTCCAAGGAACCCGACGGATGCGAATGAAGTAAAATCATAGTTGATGCATTTGAAAGCACCGCTGCCTTTATTAGCTCTCGAGGATGAGCTATAGATCTATCAATCGCCCCCATACTGGCAAAAGTACAGCTTATAGGCGTTCCATCTGTCTTAAGATGAAGAATACATATCACTTCTCTATCGAGCTGAGACATTTCTTCTCCAAGAAGTCTTACCGCATCTTCCGGTGAGTTTATAGGATGCCCGCCCATTAGCGGAGCATCCTTTACCAACCTAACTGACACAACCTCCAGAGATTTGTCAGAATAATCATCAAATTCTTTATTCTTATCAAATTCAGAAACCACTTCATCCATCAGCTTCAGCCCCCTTTCCAAAGGAAACATTGATAATAAAATCTTCCTTAGATATGTTCATCATCAGAATAAGTGATTTCATATCAACTTCAGGAGTTAGTCTTTCGCATTTCTTCTCAGTATCATTATTCCTAATATTTTTATCTTGATTCATAGGCCGCTACCTTCTTTCAGACTTAGCCTCATAAACCATATTCTGCTCAGCAACTCTATCAGTTGCTCTGTCATCGATTCCCTTAACAGGTGAATCTGTAGCAGGTGTAAGTGTCTTTGCTTTTCTATCATAGTGATATACCTGATTTGAAAGACGGTCTTCTAATGCTACACAATTACTATTAACTTCATATACCATTTCAGCCAGCATTTCCGGATCTCCCATGTTGGTTGAAACCGCAAGCACCTCATGAATCGAACTAGGGAGAATATAAAGGTCATCTCCCACCTTTTCAGCTAACTCATCCAGCTTATCTATATAAAGCATTGAGACAGCACCATTTACATGTCTGCTGTTTGAAATAACGTACATTCCTGCATTATCTGGCATATCATAGAGCATTTCATCAACAGCTTCTTCAGGAACACCTTCAGTAACAATCATTTCTTTCATCATGTCATTAAGGCTGCATATTTCAACCGGATAGAGTCTCTGTGTGTTTTCAGCAGCAAGTTCAAAGAGTTCCTGTTCAGACACGCCCATGATATCAGCAGCTTTATTTGTAACAATACTGCTTGCCACAATACCATCTTTTTCATCAACAAAAACTCTGTAAATAACAGAAAGATCATTTATATCTCTATGAGGACTGTTAGCAAGAAGCTCCTTATTCTGATCTGTATTAATTAGCTGCCAGATGATTCTATCCTTAGCATTTTCAAGATTCAGTTTTTCCACCAATTCCGGAGCTATTAGCATACCTTCCTTTATTCTTTCAGCTATAATATTCATAACCTGTGGAAGACTCTCACAATGCTCATAGATTTTAAACATTTCATCAACGTAAAGCGTTGGACTCACTGTCATCTCAACTTTTGTATTTGTATCTCTGAGCATAACAGAGTCTCTGATTGCATTTACTTTTACTGTAGGCTTGATAACAACCTGCATATTCTTGTAATCATCATTAAGAAAGTTACTGAGTTCATTTTCAATGACACCTTTAAACATCTTATAATTCATCATAACTTTAAATTCCTTTCGATTTAATTCAAAAATAAGTTATAAAAATGGAGATATAAGTCATAACGGCTTATATCTCCTCCCCCATCAGTCAGCTTCCTCTAATGGGAAGCCTTTATCATTATTCAGTTTTTTATACATAGGACTACACCCAGAGGCTACTCATCAGTCTCTGAAGCTTCGTCAACAGTATCTTCATCCTTCTTATATCTATAGATAGCTACTCCCATAAGGATAAACATAGCCCCGACAGCCCCGAACAGGAATGGATTAAAGTCATCACCTGTCTGAGGAAGTTTTGGCTGAGTAGGCTTATTAGTAAGTTCAAGAGTATACTGAACAGTATCCGGAGCTTTTAAGCCCTTCTCCTTTATCTTACCTTTC
>CACZRU010000287.1 GCA_902783605.1 uncultured Lachnospiraceae bacterium | reverse complement strand
CAATGGTATCCTGGGTATGATCCAGCTTACACTTATGGCTGATGATCTTCAGGCTGATTACAGAGATAACCTTATTACAGCAAAGAATTGTGCAGATAACCTGCTTCGTCTGATAAATGATATTCTTGATATCAGTAAACTGGAAGCTGGTAAGTATAAGATTAAAGAAGAAATTTGTGATATCAAGGCATATATCGAAGAGACAGTTGCGGCGCATGTTCCTGCAGCTGATGGAAAGAATATATCTCTTGATCTCTCATTTGGAAATAATATGCCTAAGCTTGTTCGTGCCGATGGACAGAGAATTCAGCAGGTTCTTAACTGTCTCCTGTCAAATGCAATTAAGTTCACATCTGATGGTGGTGTAAGAGTTAAGATTGCAGCTATTGATGATGCTGAAGATATGATTAGACTTCGTATGGCAGTTGCTGATACAGGTATTGGTATTTCAGATTCAAATATGAGCAAGCTCTTCGTGAGATTCTCACAGGTTGATGGTTCAGATACAAGAAAGTATGGTGGCTCAGGACTTGGTCTTGTAATCTCCAAGCAGATAACAGAGTTGATGAATGGTACTATCTCTGTACAGAGTAAGGAAGGTATCGGATCAACATTTATCGCAGAGATTCCTGTAAAGGTTGTTAAGGCTGCCGATGTTGAGGCTGAGGAAGTTAAGAAGGAAGATCCTGCAGTTTATTCAATCAATAATGCAAATGGTAAGAATGCCCGAATCCTTGTTGCAGAGGATGAGCCTGTTAACCAGCAGGTTATCGGAAAGCTTCTGGGTATGGCTGGATTCTCCTACGATATAGCTGAAAATGGAGAAAAGGCTGTAGAACTCTATAAAGAAAAGACCTACGATGCAGCGCTCTTCGATGTGCAGATGCCTGTTATGGATGGTATTGCTGCTACTCAGGAGATTCGTAAGATTGAGGCAGAAAACCGCAAACCAAGACTTCCAATCATTGCAGTTACTGCAAGAGCAATGTTTGGAGATAAAGAAAGAATTATGCAGAATCAGCTGGATGACTACATTGCAAAGCCATACAACCTCAATACTGTAGTTGATACACTGAATAAGTATATCGAGAAGAAAGATGAAGGTAAGGCAGCATATGGTGAGTCTAAATAATTATATGTTGGATTAAATAATGATGATTCCCCATTTATCCATAATGATAAATGGGGATTTTTTATAAAATAAAATCTCAACTAATGGCCTATGTAAAAAATTAGATAATGAGGCATACTTATAAGAAGAAGAACACAACTTGATTGAAAGGCTGGTGATAAAATGCCAATATTTGATTTGGATGTCAGATTTGAGGAAAAAGGATTTGCTAGAAAGTATGGGGCGGATTGGGATCCAGAAAGAAGAACCTGGTTTTATAAGGGTGAAAAGATTCCTAGACAACTGGCGATATTCTATAACGGGCCCAGAGAGAATATTGAACAGATAAATCAAAATAATACAAATAATAATACAAATAATAAGACGAATAGTGATAAAACTTTTAATCAGGGGACGAATATGAATAATAATACTAGTATGAATAATTCTTCTGACAAAACAAGTGCTTCCCAAGAGATATCAGCACAAACAACAACACAGACTATAAATGGTAGAGAATTAAGTCAGTATTTGACCGTGTCCAAGTTTCAGGAAAGAGTTGCTGGTGTCATTAATACTGCAACATTTATGAATGTAGCGATAAGAGGAGAAGTTGCTGACTTTAAAGAGCCAGATTCAAATGGAAATTACTGGTTTAAACTGAAGGACAAAGAAAATGGAAAACTCCTTCCAGTGGTTATCTGGGCAAGTAATGTGCATATTATTTCAGATTTGGAAAAGATGAAGGAAAAGCCGGAAGTAGCGGTTATTGGGAGTCTGAAGTGGTATGAAAAGAATGGAAATGCAACTTTCCAGATATTTAGAATGACCAATATTGGAGATGGTGTAAGTAATCTGGAATTACTTGCCTTAACAAAAAAGCTAGAAGATGAAGGTATCTTTGATATAGCTCATCATAAGAAGGATGATGAATTCCCTAAATATCCAAGAGGAATAGGTGTTATTACGGCAAAAACTGGAAAAGCTATCAAAGATATTTGTGTAAATGCACAGCAGTACACAAATATATATCTGTATCAAGCCCAGGTTCAATCTGTATCTAATGTTGATATGATAGTAGACAACATGATAAATGGTATAAAAATGCTTGATGGTATGAAGGAGGTTGAAGTTATAATAATTGGCAGAGGAGGAGATTCTCCGGAAACTCTCATGAGAGTTTATAATAATGAAAAGCTTATCCGGGCTGTATATTCTTGCAAAACTCCTGTTGTTTCATCGGTAGGTCACGAAGGAGATGACCCGTTGCTTGATAGAGTAGCGGATAAAGCCTTTAATGCTCCGTCTACAGCTGCTATATATGTTGTTCAGCACTTGAAAAGACAAGTTGAAACCTTGAATAATTATAGAAATAACTTTAATCTTTTGATGAGAAACAAAATAGCAAAAAATCGATTGATTATAAGTGAAGAATTGTCTGAATTAAATCTATATAGTCCTGAAAAACAGATTATAGAAAAAAAATCAAAGGTTGATGGATATATTCAGTTCTTTGGATCGGCTCTTCAAAAACAAATTAATGACTATCATAGAAGACTTGATGGTTACAAAAACAGTATAATAAATGCGCCACAGGGGATTTTTCTAAAAAATAAGAACCGTCTTGAACTTCAGAGGCAGAGTCTAAGGACGTATGCGAATAAAGTATATGATGAAAGAAGAAAACAATTTGAACTTGCGGTTCGAGATTTAAATGGTCTTTCACCAACAGCTAAACTTATAAATGGTTTTGGATATATTTCTGTTAACGATAGTCCACTAAATAGTGTGAAAGATGTTAGGGTGGGAGATGAAATACAGGTGACTATTCATGATGGCGTTTTGTCAGCAGATATAAAAGATATCAAGCAAGAAGATACTAAACATAATAAATAGCAAAAAATAAAAGCCAGAATAATTAAAATAAAAAATAAAAATTTAAAATAAAAATCAAATAAGAGAGGTACATAATATGGGTAATACAGAAAAAACAGTGGAAAATGAGTTTAACCTTGAGACATCTATGGCAGAACTGGAAAAAATTAATAATCTGCTTAGGAGTGGAGAAGTATCTTTGCAGGAATCTATAGATCTATATAAAAAAGGTGTTGAGATTGCTGAAAAATGTAATGAATATCTTGTAAAAATAGAAGGTGAATTAAAAGTAATTAATGAATAATAAGCGAAAAACAAAGGATTACATTAAGTAGTTTACATTTAATAAATGCTCGAATTTGTTTCCGGTTTTTTTCACAAAAGGTATTGTGCAATGTGCTGTTTGTGAAGAGAGT
>CACZRU010000286.1 GCA_902783605.1 uncultured Lachnospiraceae bacterium | reverse complement strand
AATTGTAAAAAATCAATTCAATTGGTTATGATAACGACATATGGTCTAAAGAGCAATATGTATAGCGGACTGATCAATAATCAAGTTACGATGAATGATCTTTTTTGTGAGAAAACATAATTTTTTGTCCAAATGTCGATGAAGATAATCGATTTGGATTTGAAATCTGTCGTAGACGGGGCGAATAGCACGTTATTTTAGAGAACGGTGTATTTTTGATATAGTATAAGACAGGGGTATCGATTATAAAACACCTGTCTTTTTTATATTGAAAAAGCGTCAGCATATTTTTAAAGAAAAGAAAAATATTTGATTGAAAAAAATTCAACGATTTGATAGATTTTTTAATTTCATTTCGTATTATATGTATAACCTTTCGCGGAGGATATATTCATGATTGATGAGAACAATTATATATCAAGACTGAAACATCATGATGAATCTGCTCTTGAATACATTGTGCGAAAATATGGAAATCTCTATAAGTCCGAAATATATAGGATACTTCAGATATATCCCTCTGATTATGAAGATTGTCTGAATGAGGCATTGATGAAGATTTGGGATAATATTAATCGCTATGATGAAACTAAAGGTTCATTTCCTAATTGGTCTTTGACGGTTGTCAGATTTACTGCGGTTGATTATATCCGGAGAAGAAACAAGGATCAGGCAATCAATTCACTTGATGCAATGCTGGAAATGGGAGATGAGGTTTTTCTTCGAATAGAAGATAGAAATGTTTCTGCTTCGATATTTGATCGTATCAATGAAGATGGCGCCGAGGAAAATGATTTTTCAAAGGAATTGATGGACATACTGGCAATCATCAGTCCTAAGGACAGAAAGCTTTTTCTTGAGCTATATGTAGAGGAACTAAGTCTTGATGAAATATCTCAAAGATCAGGAATAAAGAAATCGGTGTTATATAACAGGATTTCAAGGGCGAAAAAGAGGATTCGTGAAAGGAGGGACAAACATGAGTAAAGATTTATATGATTTATTTAATGATTCACGCACTGACGCTGATGAAAAATTAAAAAATTATACTTATGATGATCTTCCTGAATCTGAAGTAGAACATATTATGAATTCTGTAATGGATAGGAAAAAGAAATATAAAAGAGATAATTCGTCAAATCTATATTTTATCGGATTTGCTGTTGTAATCGTACTTATTGTTTCATTTCTTGGATTTGCTTTATGGAAAAGATTTAACCCACTAAATAAATATGACAATATGGTTGTCAACAGTAATGATGAAGAAGAGAATGATATTGATTATGCTACATCCACAGAGGAAGAAGATAAGCAGCAATCAACAGAAAATGATCAATCGGATCAGGACACAAAAAATATTGCAGAAACTGATTCTGATAATGAATTAGATGAAAAAGGTATTACAGATAAAAGTAATAGTGATGAAGAGACTTCAGAAACTAACTCAGATGAAAACAATGGTCAAGCAAATCAAACGGCAGAAAGTAGCAGTACAGAGAAGAATATCCCAAATGAATATCTGTCTGTTGAGGGACATAGCTTTACATTAATATCATCCTGCACATTTCCGAATAATACTGCTTCCCAAACAGATGCTTCATATAGGGAGGCTGTTGAAAAAACTGGAGTTACTGATAATCCAAATGAGAAAAATGTGAAGATAGCAGTATGGAATGCAGGAGGTGATCAGGATTTTAATTGGACTACAGTTCTGTTTTCAGTGATGGGTGAGAATATTGAAAAGATTCATTTTTCTATAGATAAATGTTCTTTATATACACAGATTCCGACAGATATTAATCCAGATTATTTTATAAATGGACCTGCGGTTTCGGATGAGGATCGAGGAATAAAAGTTGATCGATATAATACTTGGGCAATCTTTTCACCCTATGGAGATATTGAGAGTATTGACCTGGTAAGTGAGAAAGGAAATGATTTTACTATAGATTACAGTAAGGAATTGAAAGTGGGCTTTTTCATTCCGTATGAAACTACACAGAGGATAATAGAAGGATACACGGATACTTACCCATACTATTCATGGTATGAGGATCAGGAAATTGTAAATGAATTAAAGGAGGCGGTGCTTACTGTTGAGATTACATTTTCAGATGGTTATAAGGCGGAAAAGAAATATCGTGTCCATCCAGGACCATTAAAATATGATACAGTATCAGAAACCGGTTACAGATATCCAATTCCCGAATTCGCTCAGGATGGTGAAGAATATGTTTACGGTGTTATACTTGAAGAGATTAATTAAAGCATGCTTTGAATAATAAGAAAATGTTGTCAGTTGTTAATAATTTTAATGCTATAAAAAGTAACAATGTGGTAAGGAGAGGTTATGAAGGTTACGATTGTATATAATAAGTCTTGATATAAATGGAAAGAGGGGTGAATTTTATGATTAAGATTAAAGGTTTTAAAAAGATATTATTAGCTGTAGGTCTGGTTATATGTTTAGCTGCTTCTTCTATTAATTTACAGGTATTTGCTGAAGAAAGGAAGACATATGAGCCTACTGATGAAGAATGGGAGGAGGCAAAGAAGAAGGCGAAGATAAATAATCCCGATCTCACAGAAGAGGAAATGGAGTCAATGAAGTCTTCGTGGATAGCAGATAAATCTGAAGAAATATATGGCAGACAGATTAAGACATTAGATGGTGAGAGATATTTATATTTCAATGATAAGCCTGAGAAATATACCTGGTTTGAAAACTATCATGATGGATCAAAATCCAGTGAATGGTATAACTATCACAGTAGATGGGTACATTCTGATGAGAACGGCCTGCTTTACACTAACACTTGGAAGAAAATAGATGGCAAATGGTATCATTTTGACGAAGAAGGTTTTATGAATATCAATTGGCTGAAGGATGGAGATAAATGGTATCTTCTGGATATGGAAACTGGAGAAATGAAATCAGGTGGCTGGATATCAGGATATGATCACCTTTGGTATTACCTAGATGAAAGTGGAGCCATGGTGACTGGATGGGTTTATGATAATGGATACTGGTACTACTTAGATGAAGATACTGGAGCTGCAGTATGGGGGAGTTGGATAAATTATAATAGCAAATGGTATCTTATGGATGCAAATTATAGAATGCATACCGGCTGGGTAGAATTTTCCAGCGGAGAGTATAGTGGTAAAAGCTATTACTTTGGGACCGATGGAGCCATGGTTACAGGAAAACAGAAGATTAATGGCAAGTGGTATGAATTTGCTGATTCTGGAGAACTTATAAAGTAGTCGGATGAAAGCTAATCAGAGTTTGTGAGTTAAAACAAGTATAGTAAAAACCGGATGTAGAACTAAAGGTTGGGTTCTATATCCGGTTTTTCTGCCATTCCTAGGTTTATATCCTAGTATCCTAGATTTAAGAGAGTTGATATAGCTATTATGGTGGCAAATGATATCTGGCCGACAGTTCATAATGAAACAGCACTTCGAGAGGGTGGTCCAGTATTTTTCCGTGATACACTGAAGTCACGAATTATTAATCTGGTGGAAAAGGGACGTACTTACAGTGTTTGGGGGGGATGATCCATTTTAATTATGCAATGAGTATAAATTTAAAGTGACCTAAAACAATCG
Source organism: uncultured Lachnospiraceae bacterium (assembly GCA_902783605.1). Classification (GTDB taxonomy): domain Bacteria; phylum Bacillota; class Clostridia; order Lachnospirales; family Lachnospiraceae; genus Eubacterium_Q. Next base: position 115 of record CACZRU010000286.1, on the reverse strand, counting down.
AAAAGCGCGAAGCTGTTAAATTTTACAGGCTTCGCGCTTTTTGAATTTAAATATTTGAGTGTTAATCTGAGAGCTTCTGAATCATCTCCCAGAGTGAAGCTGCGGAGTTAAAGTT
>CACZRU010000285.1 GCA_902783605.1 uncultured Lachnospiraceae bacterium | reverse complement strand
CAAATGTTTTCTCTAGCCAAAGATTTTAAAATCTTACTTTATCTCATTAAGTATAACATCTCCCAGAACCTCTGCCAGCTTTGCATGAGCTTCTGGTGACAGGTGGAGACTGTCTAAAGTAGAAGGTTTTATGTGTTCTGCTGCATCTACAAATATACATCCGTTTGATTCGGCGACTTTTTTGTAGTATTCAGGAAACTGACGGGAACGCTCAATTGCGTCCAGAGAAAAGCTTCCGTAAAATGGAGATGAAGTAAGTCCCTCACCAATTTCCGGTGGTGATATAAGAATTATCTTTGGAACAAAGCCCTGCTTTTCCGAAGTAAAATCAATTATCTCATGCACCAGCTTCTCGGCTCCTTCTGCAATCTGCTGAGCTGACAGATGAAATACCTCTTTAAGGTCATTGCTGCCCAGCATCAGAGTTACAATATCAACCGGTTTATGAGTGTTGAGACAAGGCCTGAGATAGCCGAATCCATTCTTCCATCCCTCAACCGGATCATCATAAATGGTGGTTCTGCCGTTGCATCCCTCTTCTATTACCTTGTACTGCGTCCCCAGAATTGTCTGCAGTCTTGCTGTCCACCTGATGCTTTCAGGGTAACGCATTCCATTTTCAGGGTTGTATCCATATGTATTTGAATCGCCGTAGCATAATACTGTTTTCATTGTTTCTCCTAATCCTTCGATTTATCTACTGTTTTTTATCTGCAATATTTTTTTCTACTATATTTATATATAATTTATATATATCGATTTATAGCTCTTGACCACTGTCTCATTACCAGTTTTGTTGGAGTAATTTTCGAATAGATTCGAAAATACTTTGAAAACCACCCTGGTGTTGACATATCTTTTCCCTTCTGGTTGTCTTTAAGTGCCTTCTCCACAACCTTCTTGGAACTGATCATTCCTGTATAGTTTATCTTTTTTCCATTCTTTTCCCTCGGCAGCATATCTGTATCGATCCAGCCGGGACATACTGCAGTAACTGTTATCCTTCGGGACTTTAACTCCATGTAAAGCGCACGCGACATGTTTTTAATAAAAACTTTACTTGCAGAGTATAAAGAAAGGTATGGATTCGGCTGAAATGAGGAAGCTGAAGATATATTAAGGATTCCTGCCCCTTCATTCATATAAGGTAGAACGGCTGATATAAGAACAGCTGGAACAGTACAGTTAATGTCACAAAAGTTTTTTACGCTAGTAGTTCCCATATCTTCATATTTTCCAAGGAATCCTATTCCGGCATTATTTATGAGGATCTTTATATCAGGCTTTTCCTCTTCTATCTTCTGTATGATCATTTCTAAACCATTATCGGATAAGTCAGCACAAATTGGAATGGCTTTTTCATAAGAATCTTTTAATTTATTAAGTTTATCCACATTTCGTCCAACAGCCCAGATTTCATCAATATAATCATAGAAATTAATAACACGCATGAATTCCATTCCAAGGCCACCAGTCGCGCCTGTAATAATTGCTATTTTTGCCATATTAAACCTCCAAAAGTCTGTTCAGTGTCTCTTTTTGTAATGGCTTTAATTCGGTAGAAAAGAGCTTCTTAAGTGCATAGAGATATACATTTCCCCAATATAGATCCGCAAGATATAAAGCATCACCCTTTACCAGGCTTCCCTCTTTCTGCCCCTGTCCTATTATCTTTGCTAATTCCTTGTACAGGTCGTCAGAGTACATGTCTTCTCTCTCAAGTAAAATCTGTGTGAGAAGTGTAATCTTAACACAGAATTCCTCATCATCTTGCAGTCTTTTACACATCTCGCTGGAGAGCTTGTCTATCTTGGTTTTTGCCGGGATTGGAAGCTTTGATAAAAGCTTTAATCGCTTTATCTCATCTTTATTATCTGCATTCTTTTTGATTTCTTCAAAGAGCTCTTCTTTGGACTTGAAATATAGATAGATTGTCCCCTGCCCAATTCCAATATGTTTTGCTAAATCTCCAATCTTTGTATCTCCAAATCCATTTTTAGCAAAATATAGTGAAGACATCTTAAGTATTTTACTTTTCATATCTTCTCTCATCTTTTTACATTGTTCTTCAGTCTTTGGCATATTGCACCTCCATTATGGCTGAACAAATATTCACTCATACATAAAATAGCATCTCTAGTATTACTTGTCAATGAATAAATATTCAGTCATAAAAACAGCACAAACATTCAGTTGTTAAATTGACTTAAGAATTCAAAAAAAGGCGTTACGAGTAATACTACCCATAACGCCTTGGTATGTTATTGAAATCAGCTCATTTCTTCTTATTATTTCCTCTTATTCCTTTTTATTCCTGCTGCTGGAATTTAATCAGATCTTCCGTCATAATCTTGGCTGTTCTGCTATCCATAAGCCACATTATTATATTTACTAATACAAAGATTATTACGACACTGAGTGCTACTCCACCAGCAATACCCACGGATTCTGCAGTAACAGGTTTACCTGCAAACATAAATGCCAGTAATAAGACAATCAGAAGTACCAGCTGAAAAACCTTGCGGATAATAACCTGTTTAACGCTGAGTTCTTTTTTGGTTGTTACTATGCAGGTTGGAACGATTCCGATCAGTCCGTAAATCAGAGGATATAAATACGCTTCATATCCAAATCTCTGTTCCGGTCGAAATAATATTCCAAGAATAAACATTGCGATATTAATTAGTGTTACAGATATAAAAAAACTATTTAGTATTTCTTTTACATGTTCTTTCATAACATTCTTCTCCAACCATTTATTTTCGAAGTTTTTCTTTAAT
>CACZRU010000284.1 GCA_902783605.1 uncultured Lachnospiraceae bacterium | reverse complement strand
TTTCATGTGAAACATATTGTAATAATACAATTGATAAAAAATACTGTAAAATGTTTCATGTGAAACATATTGTAATAATACAATTAATAAAGAATACTGTAAAATGTTTCATATGAAACATATTGCAATAATACAATTAAAAGAATACTGTAAAATGTTTCATATGAAACATATTGCAATAATACAATTAAAAGAATACTGTAAAATGTTTCATGTGAAACATATTACAATAATACAATTAATAAAGAATACTGTAAAATGTTTCATATGAAACATATTGCAATAATACAATTAAAAAAATACTGTAAAATGTTTCATGTGAAACATATTGTAATAATATAATTTTTAAAAAACTGTAAAATGTTTCATGTGAAACATATTACAATAATACAATTAATAAAGAATATTGTAAAATGTTTCATGTGAAACATATTGCAATAATACAATTGAAAGAGAATACTGTAAAATGTTTCATGTGAAACATTTTATACTAAGAAGATATAATATTACTGTAGCTTTGATATATTAATAGTGTTATAATATACCAATGTGATTGGTCATATGTATTTGATTAATATGTGAGGTGAATAATAAATGGGTAGAATTATAGCTATCGCGAATCAAAAAGGTGGAGTTGGAAAAACTACTACTGCCATAAATTTAGCTGCTTGCCTTGCTGAAAAAGGAAAAAAGGTTTTAGCGGTTGATATGGATTCGCAGGGTAACTTTACCAGTGGCTTTGGAATAGATAAAGATAATCTTGATTATAATATATATGATGTTTTGACTGGTGAGTGTAATATTGGTGAGGCAATGCTAGTTAATATAATGTCAAACCTAAATATGATTCCTGCCAGTCAAGATTTGGCGGGTGCTGAGGTTGATTTCATAGATGTAGATAAACCTCAGTATATTCTTAAAAAAATAATCAGACCTATTAGAAAACAATTTGACTTTATTATAATTGATTGTCCTCCTGCTTTAGGAATGTTAACCGTAAATGCTATGACGGCAGCAGATACTGTTATTGTTCCAATTCAATGTGAGTTTTATGCTCTTGAAGGTTTATCACAACTTATTTCAACTATAAAGAAAATAAGAAAGAAACTTAATAAAAATCTTGAAATCGAAGGGGTTGTATTCACTATGTTTGATTCAAGAAATAATCTTTCGGGTGAAGTTGTTGAGGCAGTTAGAGATAGTCTTGATGAAATAATATATGATACGATTGTTCCAAGAAATGTTAGATTAGCTGAAGCTCCGAGTTTTGGTCTACCTATCACATTGTATGATACAAGATCCTCTGGCGCGGAGGCTTATCGTAGTTTAGCTGATGAAGTTATAAAAAATAAGTTGTTTGCTGATTAATACAAATAAAACATAATTATTGTATAACAACTAATATCTAAGAATACAATTAATAAAATGATAAATATTATTTAATAAATAATATTTAATGAATATAAATAACATATATATAGGAGAATTATTATGGCTTTGGGTAGAAAAGGCGTAAATAAAGTACTTGGTTTAGTTGATAATGAAGATGAAAAGACAACGTCCTCAAAAAAAGAAAGTAAAACTGGAAATAAATCACTATCTTCAAAAAAAACTGAAGTAAAAGAAGTTGTTAAAGAGGTAATCAAAGAAAAAGTTGTAATGGCTGATAGTAAGTTAAAAATAACTGATATTGAACCAAATGCTCTTCAGCCTAGAAAGGATTTTAATGAGGACTCTCTTTCTGAACTTGCTGATTCAATTAAAAAATATGGCATTATTGAACCTATTGTAGTAACAAAAAAAGGAAAAATATATGAAATAATTGCAGGTGAACGTCGTTGGCGTGCTGCAAGAATGGCAGGCTTAAAAGAGGTTCCAGTAGTTATAAGAGAATATTCAGACAAAGAAAGAATGGAAGTTGCTCTTATAGAAAATCTTCAAAGAGAGGATCTTAATCCAATAGAAGAAGCTATTGCTTATCAGAGTCTTATTGATGAATTTAATCTTAAACAAGATGAAGTAGCTGAAAGAGTATCTAAAGGTAGATCAACAATTACAAATGCACTTCGTCTTTTGGGACTCAGTGATAATGTTAAACAGATGCTTATTGATGATATGATTACAACTGGTCATGCTAGATGTCTTTTATCAATATCTGATCCGGATGTTCAGTATGAAACTGCTATGACTGTTTTTGATGAAGGATTAAGTGTTCGCGAAACGGAAAAACTTGTTAAAGGAGTTAATAATATTCTTGCAGGTAAGAAGATTGACAAGAATGGTAAAGCAGTAGATGATCCTTCAGATGCTGCAATGGAAGCTATTCTTGCTAAATATTCTGAAGATTTAAAAACTACTCTTGGTTCTAAAGTTTCAATAAAGGCAAAGGGTAAAAAAGGTAAAATTGAAATAGAATATGTTTCATCAGATGATCTTGAAAGAATCATTCATATAATTAATACTGGTGCTGCATTATAAGGAGAGTGATGTAATGATTTTATCAGCAGAAGTCTTTGGCCTTAGTCTCGAACTTGTAATAGCAATTTTCCTTTTTTTGATTATTGCTCTTGGAGTTGTTTTAATTATAACAATCACACAACTTCAAAAAATATCAAGAAAGTATTACGCACTTACAACTGGCAGTACAGCAAAAGATTTAGAACATATTATGTTAACTAGATTTGCTGAGATGGATAAGGTTAAAGCTCGTATAAAAAAATATAACAGGGATCATAAGGAATATAAGGGTCATCTTGATTCTTGTTATAATAAAATGGGTCTTGTAAAATATGATGCATTTGACAGCATGGCTGGTGAACTTAGTTTCTCATTAGCCCTGTTAAATGCTGATAATTCGGGGATTGTTCTTACATCAATGCATTCAAAACAAGGCTGCTTCTCATATGCTAAAGAGATAATTAATGGAGAATCTTATATTGCTCTTTCTAATGAGGAAAAAGAAGCTATAAAAAAGGCTCTGACTATTGATGAAGAAATTGAAAGAATGAAAAATGAGCCGGATGAAGAAGACCTTATGTAAACTAAGTTATATAGTTGGTTTACTTCATATAGTGTCAAAAAGTACTTTTGACACCTATATAATTTGATATAAAAATAATTGAAGTTTTAGATATCTATAGTATTATAAATATAAGACTTTCGAAAAATAATGAATAATAATCTATACTAGAAAAAGGAGAGTATATTATGATAGACATTAAATTTCTTAGAGAGAATCCAGATGTAGTAAAGGAAAATATAAAGAAAAAGTTCCAGAATCATAAGCTTGAACTTGTAGATGAGGTTATAGAGCTTGATAAGGAGAGAAGAGAAATTCAGGCTGAAGCTGATGCTATTCGTGCTGAGAAGAATACTATCTCAAAGCAGATAGGTGCTCTTATGGCTCAGGGTAAAAAGGATGAGGCTGAAGAGGTTAAGAAGAAGGTTGCTGAATCTGCTGCAAGACTTAAGGAACTTGAAGAGAAAGCACCTGTTATTGAAGAGAAGGTTAAGACTATCATGATGAGAATTCCAAACATCATTGATGATTCAGTACCTATCGGTAAGGATGACAGCGAGAATGTTGAAGTTGAAAGATTTGGTGAACCAGTAGTTCCTGATTTTGAAGTTCCTTATCATACAGAAATATTAGAGAAGCTTGCTGGAATCGATCTTGATTCTGCAAGAGAAGTTGCTGGAAATGGATTCTATTATCTCACTGGTGATGTTGCCAGACTTCATTCAGCAGTACTTACCTATGCTAGAGATTTCATGATTGATAAAGGTTTTACATATGTTATTCCTCCATTTATGATTAGAAGTGATGTTGTAACTGGAGTAATGAGTTTCGATGAGATGGAATCTATGATGTATAAGATAGAAGGTGAGGATCTTTATCTTATTGGAACTAGTGAGCATTCTATGATTGGTCGATTCATTAATAAGATGATTGATGAAACTTCACTTCCACTTACTCTTACAAGTTATTCTCCTTGTTTCAGAAAAGAAAAGGGAGCTCATGGTATAGAGGAAAGAGGTATTTATCGTATTCATCAGTTTGAAAAGCAGGAGATGATTGTAATCTGTAAACCTGAAGAATCAATGGATTGGTATAACAAGATGTGGAGCTATACTGTTGAACTCTTCAGAACATTGGATATTCCTGTTAGAACACTTGAATGCTGTTCTGGAGATCTTGCAGATCTTAAGGTTAAGTCTGTTGATGTTGAGGCATGGTCACCAAGACAGAAGAAGTACTTTGAAGTTGGAAGTTGCTCAAATCTTGGAGATGCTCAGGCTAGAAGATTAAAAATCAGAGTAAAGGATACTGATGGTAATAAGTATCTTGCTCATACACTCAACAATACTGTTGTTGCTCCACCAAGAATGCTTATCGCTTTCCTTGAGAATAATCTTAATGCTGATGGTTCTGTAAATATTCCTGAAGTACTAAGACCATATATGGGTGGTAAGGATAAGATAGTTCCAAAAAATAACTAATAAACAATAAACATTAAACATAATATAAT
>CACZRU010000283.1 GCA_902783605.1 uncultured Lachnospiraceae bacterium | reverse complement strand
TTCATATAATTACCATTCTATATAAAGATTCTTCGCTTCGCTCAGAATGACACACAAATCTTTTAATCTCTGATTATTTTTACACTGTCTAATAAGATTCTTCGCTGCGCTCAGAATGACACCACAAAGTATTTTTCGTATTTATACTCTAGTTAGCACCAGATCATCTGAACCAGCTTCTTCAGGGCGCCATTCTTATACACATCGTGTTTCTGGAAGAACTGCAGTCTTTCCAATTTTCCAGCCATTATGAGATTTGAGTATTCCTTCAGGAGTTCCACTGTCTCATCGCCCTTGGCTTTACGAATCTCATCTTCGTATCTCTTAACTATATATCCCACCTGACTGTAGCTGAGATCCATATCCTTCAAAAACTTCTCTCTGCCAAAATCAAGACGCATTTTATATTCTTCCTTACTGTCCGCTGCATGAGCACCTACCATATTTCCACTATGTTGTCTGTACCTGATGAGAGGTTCATCCACAAACGCAATATGCCCTGTAGCAGCCACAAGAATCGCTGCATAGTGGTCATACATGAGGACCATTTCCGATTCCGGAGCTTTTCTCAGCAAGTCTGCTGCCGCCTTGTTCATCATGATAGTACAGCCTGTAACTGTATTCTGTATCAGCAGTCTGTTAAGTGAATCACTCTTGAAAACTGAACCATCCTCTGAGCCAGCAGCTCCATTAGTACTGCTCACGGAATTCTTTTGAGCAGTCTTCTGACTGTTCTTCTGAACTGGCAGTTTCTGATATTCGTAAAATGATTCTGCTATTTTTCTGCCACTTTCATCCATAAGAGAAAGATCTGTGTGCACCATAAGTGGTGTAGTCTTTCCATATTTCTTCTCCAGCTTCTTCATGCATTCAAATGTAGTCTTTACCTTACGCCTGTACCACATGTCATCCTGATCAGAAAACATAACATAATCGGCATTTGTCACATTTAGCAGTTTCACGAAGTTTCCGGAAGGTGAACCTGTCGGAGTATTGTCATCAAGAATATGAACCTCTATTGGATTCTCCCTCTTCGTCCTGTAGTACTCCAGCCTCTTCCTGATAATATCCATGGTGCTGTCCGTTGAACCATCATCGCGGATTATCAGCCTGAGTTCAGCGTCCAGTCCATCTCTATCCTGAGTAACTAGAGACTTAATCTGCTTATCTATATATTTTTCGCCATTGTAGGTTGCAAGTAATATATCTATTCGTCTGCTCATTCTGCTTTTTCTGACGCCTCCCCTGCATATACAGAATCATAATACTTTTCATATGTAATATCAGTGTCAATTGCAAATGCTTCTGTTGAGTCTTTTTTGAAGATTACGATCAAGGTCTGGAATATCATCTTAATGTCCATCCAGAGGCTGTATTCCTCGATGTACATCAGGTCAAGCACCAGCTTATCCTTCGGCGAAGTGTTGTACTTGCCGGCAATCTGGGCATAACCGGTGATACCAGCCTTAACACGGAGTCTGTACTCGAACTCCGGAAGATCATTTGTATAGTTAAATATGTTCGCCAGCATTTCAGGTCTTGGACCAACCACTGACATCTCACCCTTAATTACATTTATGAACTGAGGAATCTCGTCAATTCTGAATCTTCTCAGGAACTGACCGACCTTGGTAATTCTCTCATCATCAACAACCGAGAGGTAATTATCCACATTTTCCTTCATTGTACGCAGCTTATAAACTGCGAAAATCTTTCCACCTCTTGTGGCTCTGCTCTGCTTGAAGAATACACTTCCACCATCATCCAGCTTGATTGCCAGTGCACAGATAAGAAGAAGTGGAGCTGTTACAACCAGCGCTATCACAGAGATAACAATGTCGAAGAATCTCTTCACGAATCTCTGTTCAGGTCTGAGTCCAAGAGATGAAAGTTCGAACAGTGATACATCGTCGAGGATTACATGATGCGCATTTCGCTCTACCACATCAGCCATTTCAGGATTGATGTAAACATTCTTCATGTTCTGGTAGCAGAATTCCACAATCTGCGTTCTCTCCATAATAGGAACATCATACACAAATATAGTATCGTACTTTGGAATAGCATCACGAAGAGTCTCATTTCGGTAGTCCATATTACGGCAGATCTTGTACTGCAGTTTATACTTGCGGATGCTTCTGCTTATCTCGTTCAGGGCCCTCTGAGATGATGTGACTATGAGACATCTCTCTGGCTCATATATCTTGAAATAAACCCAGTTACCACCATAGGTTCCGATATTAATAACCAGAATCTGCAGGGCAACAATGATCAGCAACAGCCACGGCTGCTCCAGCGTAAACCTCTGGTTATTATTCTCATTTGTATTCATGACGCAGAGCATTACATACGCAACAAGGTCCGTAAGCGCTGCAGCTAGACTCAGGGAAATGATAATCGGCTTACTCTTTCTCTTTCCAATATCATAACCACCGTAAATGCTGAGGAACAGGTAACCCGAAATAAGGTAACTGAGGCCAGTTACCGCTGCAGTTCTGTTTACTTTGAGCATCTGCCAGTTTTCAATGGCGTAGATTCTGTAGAATATCCAGAACACGAGAAAATATAAAATAATTTTAAAGAGCAGCACTATCAAATACTCGCACTGCCTAAGCCTTCTCTTCATCTATTTTTCTCTCCAAATGGTCCGCTGTTTATCACAGCACATAGATAATATATGTTACCATATTTCTACACATTTTAAAAGAGTTTCCGTATTTTCGCCCCAAGATAGCATACCTATTTTCTATATACTAAGAGAGCGCACTCCCTAACCAGGAAATGCACTCTTATTTCTAAGCGTCATAGATACTGCTTTTCTTATGTTTGATACACGGGTAGTCTTGTAACTTCCACCATATTCGCCGTCAACAGTCCAAGGAAGCTCCTCCTCTGACCTGATAACAACACGTGATGACTTCCTGAAGACGATCATATCATCCTCCAGATTGTCAATCAGCAGACTGTTGATGATTTTCTGAAGTTCCACCGGCGTAGCAGGAGTCTTGATAAGAACCGTCTCAAAAAGACCGTCGGAGAAGGACATATCCTTCGAACCGATGTTCTTGAATCCACCAACTGAAAGAGAGTTCGTAACCTGTCCATAGATAAAGTCGCCCTCAACCTCTTCGCCGTCAAAGAGCACCTTCAGATTATAGCTCTTCAGATTGAACATCGCCTTGCTGGCCTCAAGCACATAGGCTGCATGACCAAGAGCATTCTTAAGGTTCTGCGGTGTAGAGTAAGAAATATCCGTAAATGCACCAAATGCCGCTACATAGATGAAGAATGTATTCTCAAGTCTTCCCACATCTACATGACATATCTCGCCCTCAACAATATCCTTTGCAGCCTGAACAGGATTAAAGCTCATCCTCAGGCTCCTTGCATAATCATTTGTACTTCCACAAGGAATATAGCCAAGATGAATACGCCTCTTGAGCTTACGCTCCAGTCTCATTATTCCTCCGACTGTATTGTCCAGCGTACCATCACCACCAGCACAAACAACAAGATCGAACTTCTCAGCATTTTCAAATACGAACTGCTCAGTCTGTTCCTGACTCTTAGTCGGATAAACCTCAACCCGATATCCAGCGTTTGAAAAAATCTCCAGAATATCAATCAAGTCAGTTTTGATAACAGTTCTTCCCGCTTTAGGATTTACCACAAACAATAATTCCTTCATAAGCTTCTCCTTTGTGCATTTAGGGACTTGTGCATTGGGGGACAGGTCCGTATTACACAATTATCATTTATTTCTCCTCGACAGATAGTTGTCCAGGCCACGCTTTCTCAGCTTACATGCAGGGCACTCGCCACAGCCGTCACCGATTATACCATTGTAACAGGTTAGTGTTTTCTCTCTCACCAGGTCAAATGCTCCAACACTGTCTGCCAGTTCCCAGGTTTCTTCCTTGTCAATCCACATAAGCGGAGTGATAAGACAGAAGTCATACTCCATAGCAAGATTAAGCGTTGTATTAAGTGACTTGATAAATGTATCTCTGCAGTCAGGATATCCAGAATAATCACTCTGAGAAACTCCTGTTATCACATCCGTCACGCCATGTGTCTTAGCGAAGATTGCAGCATATGTAAGGAACAGGAGATTTCTTCCCTCTACAAATGTGTTTGGAGGGCCTTCCTCTGGCTTATCTGTATCTACTGCAATTTCATCCCTTGTAAGTGCATTTGGTGCCAGCTTGTTAAGCTCCTTAAGGTCCAGCACTGTATGCTCAACCCCCAGTTCCTTAGCAATCTCAGCTGCGCACTCCAGCTCCTTCTTATGTCTCTGTCCATAGTCAAATGAGACAGCATATACCTTTTCATATATCTTCGTAGCCCATACCAGGCAGGTGGTACTATCCTGGCCACCACTAAATACGACTACGGCTTCCTTCTTATTCTTCATATTATTTCTACCTCCAGCCTATACTCTAGATATCGTCGCGGGATACCCTCAGGTCAATCAGTCTCAGAGCTCTGTCCTGAAGATCCTTATTATCTGCAAATGCACCTCTAAATGTTGTTGTCAATGTAACAGCTGGTGTATTCTTTATTCCACGAGCTGTCATACAGCTGTGCTTTCCGGAAATGATTACTGCCACATCTGGAGAAAGGGTTGCCTTTTCCATTATCTCGGCAATGTCTGTTCCAATCTTCTCCTGAAGCTGCAGTCTCTTTCCAACCATGTCTGCGATACGAGCTATCTTGCTGAGTCCCAGCACTCTTTCTCTTGGGATGTATGCCACATTAACCTTCATGTCGTACATCAGCGCCATGTGATGCTCACAGTAGCTGAAGATTTCAATATCCTTCACCAGTACCATGTCGTTATTTGTTGGTGCATCGAAGGTCTTGTTGAACATATTCGCAATCTCATCATTTGTATAGCCTATTCCCTCAAAAATCTCGCTGTACATTCTTGCGACTCTGTCCGGAGTTTCCCTGAGTCCCTCTCTATCTGGATCCTCGCCGATTGCCTCAAGAAGCCCTCGGATATGCTCTCTAACTTTTTCCTGATTTACTGCCATAGCCTATTTCTCCATAATCTCATATATTATCTATTATTTTTACATCTTTTTTTCATCAAGATACTTAGTATTTAATAATAAGATCCTTCACTTCGTTCAGGATGACAATAACACCTTATCTCAATGACAATGTTATTTAACAAATGAATTTCTACACGCCCCGTGCGTTCGGGTCCCAGATGAACTTGTGCTGCTGAAGCTGATGTGTAACTCCATTCAGCTTATGCTCAATCATGTAGTCCACGATTTCCTTTGACTCAATCTTTCCAAATACAGGACTTAGATAAACCGCCACCCGCCTGTTAATCAGATCATATCTTTCTATCACAGCCCGGGCTTTATCCAGGTCATCTCGGTCCATGACCACGAACTTCACAGTATCATACTCTCGGAGCTGATCATAATTCTCCATAAGCATAAGCTCTTCCATACCGCTCCCCGGACACTTGTAATCCAGTGTGATCGACAGCTCATCCCGAAGTGAAAGTTTCTTCGCCGTTTCCTGAAGAGACGAAATACTTACAGCACCATTTGTCTCGACCTCCACCCTTCTATTCAGAGAAATGATATCTATGATCAAGTCTTCTATCTCCTCCTGGAGCAGTGGTTCTCCGCCGGTAAGCGTGACATTATTAACTCCCGTATCCTGTATATATTTAATTATATCCTGTTTCGACATCTCAGTATGTGGTGCATCCAGTGGTATAGCCCACGCCGTATCACAGTAGGTACAGTTAAGATTGCACCCCGTAAACCTGATAAACACAGCCAGCTCTCCAGCCCGCCTGGCCTCACCATTTATACTGACAAACTTCTCAGCCACCTTGAACATGTTATATTTCCTCTATATAAGCAATCACTTTACACATTATTCCGTATATTCAGCGCAATTCTCAGGTGTTTCAAATACTCTTGCGCGAATCACATGATAGCCTTTGGTTGACATAATATCGAAGAAATATTTTGCCAGATTCTCAGCCGTAGGCCTGAAATCCAGTTCTATCATAGAGAATCCTTCTTCCTTCATAGCTGCCATGGTTGTCTCCCTCAGGCTTCCCTTCTCCAGCAGGAGCGTATGATCCAGCTTGTAGGTTTCTGCCTTCAGGTCATCCTTCAGCTTGCCAAAGTCAACTACCATTCCACGGTCCGGTCCCTCGCTCTTAACCTCTTCAGAACCAACCTCTATTGCCACTATCCATCTGTGGCCATGAATATTCGCACATCTTCC
>CACZRU010000282.1 GCA_902783605.1 uncultured Lachnospiraceae bacterium | reverse complement strand
TAATACCTGAACTTGAAAAGGCAGGAGTGAGTCTTGCCGTACAGTGCTGTGAACATCTGAACAGATCGCTTGTTGTGGAGCGGGAGGATGCCCAGAAGTATGGATTTGAAGAGGTAAATGTTATTCCACAGCCACACGCTGGAGGTGCATTTGCCGTTAAAGCTTATGGAAGTTTTAAGGATCCGGTGGTTGTGGAAACAATAGATGCCAGAGCGGATGCAGGAATAGATATAGGTGGAGTTATGGTTGGAATGCACATACATCCAGTTGTTGTTCCACTAAGACTTGAGAATAGAAATATAGGCAGGGCAATAGTTGTGGCGGCCAGAAGAAGACCTAAATATGTTGGTGGAGTTAGAGCTGTATATAATGACAGTCTGGAGTGATAATTAATGTTGCATGATAATAAAGAAGAAATTGAATATGTGATCTTAGTCGCAGTTGATACAAATGATGAAGCCTCCGTGGATGTGGAGGCTTCTCTTGATGAATTGGCAGAGCTTGCTGAAACGGCTGGAGCTGTAGTGGTTGGCCGGATGGTTCAGAAGCTTCCTGCGTTTAATTCATCTACATATATTGGAAGTGGCAAGATTGAGGAACTGGCGTATCTGATTGCTGACCGTGGAGCTACAGGAATAATTACAGATGATGAGCTCAGTCCTGCGCAGATGTATAATCTGGGGAAGGCGCTGGATACGAAGGTCATGGACAGAACCATGGTTATTCTTGATATCTTTGCAGCGCATGCCAGGACGGCTGAAGGAAAGCTTCAAGTGGAGCTGGCGCAGTTACAGTATAGGTTATCCAGACTTACTGGAAAGGGTATCTCTATGTCAAGGCTTGGAGGTGGTATCGGAACCAGAGGTCCTGGAGAGAAGAAGCTGGAGCAGGACAGACGTGTTATAAGGAGCAGAGTGGCTCAGCTGAGAAGAGAACTGTCCGATGTGGTGGAGCATCGTGAGCTGACCAGAAAGAACAGAGAAGCAGGAGACGCTCCTATATTTGCTATAGTTGGATATACAAATGTTGGAAAGTCTACACTTTTAAATGCACTGACTGGTGCTGATATATTGGCAGAGGATAAGCTCTTTGCGACACTTGATACTACGACCAGGGCATATGAGTATGCGCGTTCAGAAAATAAAAACCTGGGAAAGCAGAAGGTGCTGCTTACTGATACTGTAGGATTTATAAGAAAACTTCCGCATAACCTGATTGACGCATTTAGAAGCACCCTGGAGGAAACCTGCTATGCAGATTATATAATTCATGTGGTTGATGCTTCGAGTGCTGACTTTCGCAGTGATATGAAGGTGGTTTATGATACTCTGGATATGCTCATGTCAGGATCGTCCGAAAAAAATCATAAGAAGGTGATCACTCTATTTAATAAGATAGATAAGCTGAGTAATCCTGATGACCTACTTGGACTTACGGACAAAAGAGCTAGTAAAATTTTAAAAATTTCTGCAAAAGAAAAGCTTGGCTTAGATAAAATTGGTGATATAATAAGTGAGCTTCTTAGAGAGGACAGAAAGGTTATAGAAACTGTTCTTACATATAAGGATATGTCGCTTTTGTCCGAGATAAAGAAGTATGGAGAAATCTTAGAAGAAGAATATCTTGCAGAGGGCGTGAGGGTCAAAGCCTTCGTTCCGGACAATCTGTATGGAGTTCTTCATAGAAAATGATACGAGTTATCTGGAAGTATTTGCACAGAATATTCTGATAGCTTTATTAGAAAAAATATGTTTTATTGTTAGGGTTTTGAAATGAGTACAGCAGTAGTTTTGCAACAGATGGGAGTTATTATAATTCTGGTTGCAGTAGGAGTTTATTTATACAAGAAGCAGGTTGTGGACAACACCGTGTCTCAGAGGATATCAGTGATTGTAATGGATATATGTAATCCGGCGCTGATACTTGCTTCGATACTTTCGGGAAATGTGACTGCAAGTCATAGGGATCTTGTTATAGCTATGATCCTTGGTGCCATATTTTATTTTGGCCTGGTGATTCTTGGGGTTATTCTTCCAATGATGCTCAGAGTCGAGAAGGACAAGAGAAGGTTTTATAACCTTATGACAGTCTATACAAATGTGGGCTTTATTGGAATACCTGTTGCAAGGGCAATCCTTCCTGAAAATGCAATTCTTTATGTTATAGTCTGCAATGTTATGTACAGTCTGCTGTTCTACACTCATGGAATTACAGTTCTCAGCAATGGCAAAGAGAAAATGAACCTGAAGAATGTACTCAGTCCAGGTACAATAATGGCCATTGTCAGTCTGGTTGTGTGCTGGTTCAAGTTCACACCGCCTCCAATAATTGCGAACAGTATTAGCTATATCGGGAATGCTACAGTTTTCCTGTCCATGGTACTTCTTGGAGTATCCATAGCCAGATCAGATATTACCAAGGGCTTCAAGGAAGTCAGAATCTGGGGATACATAGTTATTCGCATGATCCTTCTTCCTGTGGCTATGTTTTTTGTGCTTCGTGGAATTGGCTGTAATGATATTACAGTTCTGGGCTTCTGCCTTATGGCCTGTATGCCGGTGGGCAATCTGCCGCTTATTCAATCAGAAAAAATTGGAGAGGATACAGAACTCCTCTCCAATGCTATTACTGTAACTACCATGGTCAGCATGGTGACTATTACAGGGCTGATGATACTCTTTACTGCAATAATGTAGATACACAGAACTTTTCGTCAATCTCAGCAAATGGACCTGGTATAGCTTTGTTACCTCTTGGGTTTCCAAAATAATCCGTATCAAATGTGATTGTTGATCCATCAGGACTTTCGAATCTCTGCTCTGGTTCGAAGGCTTTTCCAAGTACATCGCTGTCAATCATACTGACTGTAAAATCCTTTATCAGTTTTCCGAGGTTTGTTTCAAGCCAGACTTTACCATCCTCTTCATAAGCGTAATCAACTACAGCCTTATCGGTAGTATTTACCAGTTTGCTTTCTTCCTTTGCATACATATTTGCTCCGTTAAAATATGCATTTCCCTCTATCCATACAGGCAGGTGACCGAAATGGTACTGAGCGAGTGCTCCCATATCTGGTGCTCCTTCTTTGTTAAATGGTTCTACCCATTCTTCGTAGGTTGGGAAGATGTCAAATGGAGCTGTTCCAACTTCCATATAATCTGCGTCTTGAGGTGTTTTTGTTTCGTCTAAAACACAGTGTTTCTGAACAAATATATTATTGTATATACGGTCGTCTCCATGGAGTATTGTCATGAAGCCTGCAACCTCTGTCCTGTGGCGGATGTGGTATGGTGTGTATCTTGGTTCGCGCTGATCATTTACTATGCTGTCAACTCCAGAGTTGATAAGACTGAATCCACCGAGAACAAGATTGTGAACGCATGCAATTCCTTCGCTAGGTATTGTGATTGATACCTTCGACATAAGTATGTTGTTATCTACAAGTGTAGGGCCGTGACCAACCTCAATGAATACATCAGTACTGAACATTGATCCGTCAGCTTTTATTGTTCCGTGAGGAAGATAATTATTGTAAAGCAGGTTCTGGGTTATTCTAGCTCCCTGAGCTTCCCAGTCAAGCCATACTCCCATGATACAGTGATGAATGTGATTTCTTCTGATGGTTACATCGATTGCTGCATGAAGTTTGATTCCAGCCGTCTCGGCACCACCAAGCTGCTGTGAGTTACAGATGTGGTGGATGTGGCAGTCTTCGATAGTTGAGAAAACTGCCCCCATTCTTCCTACGATACCAGTCTGCTCACAGTGGTGGACATTACACCTGCGGACAATGTGGCTTCCGATATTTTCCTTAAGCCAGCCATGATACTGCCCACGGCATACAGCGTCTCGCTCCATCTGAGTAGGGCTCTTGACATGCTTTGTAAAGAAGTACATATCATTTTCAGGGTCAAGATACTTCCCAAGAGAGATGCCACAGCATTTGCTTCCATATACTTCGCAGTCCTCGATTATCCAGCCTTTGCTCCAATGAGGGCCGATCATACCGTCCTGATAAGCTGCTGGTGGAGCCCAGGTAGTAGCAGCCTTGTTGATGTTAAATCCACTTACGGTGATATAGTTGACACCGTTTTTGTCAGGCATGAAGCAGTTCCTTCTAACGCTTATCTCAACCTTTTCCTCATTTGGATCTTTGCCCTGGAAATTTGCGTAAAGAACGGTGTTGTTACCGTCCTGTTCTGTGAACCATTTGAAGGTTGACTCTTCTGGCTCCCATGCGTGAACATCAACTTCACCGGCAATGCATTCCTCAAGAGTTATTGTTTCATACATCATCAGATCATTAAGGTATACTGCTCCTGTATGTCGTACGATAGGAGCGAAGTACCAGTCGCCACAGACAAATGTGGTATATGGATTGTAGTCTCCAAAGATTTCATTTGAAACAACTGCTTTCCAGACGTTTCCTTCATAATGCTCCCAGTTTTTGATCTCCTCAGCTCCTGTGATGACTGCGCCAAGCGGTTCCTCGGACTTGTATGTGATTCGGGCGTCCTCAGTTCCTGCGTTTATTGGATTGACATATTCTCTATAGACACCTGGTGCGACAAGAACTGTGTCCCCAGGCGCTGCGATATTGGCTGCTTCCTGAATGCTTTTAAATGGTGCGTCCTTGCTGCCATTTCCATCTTGTGATGCATTGACATTTACATAGATTGTATTTCCCATAATTGTACCTTCCTTGTATTAATTTGTAGTTGATTATTTGAATCTCATTTTAGTTAAATGCATAAGTAATAGCAATGTAAATGTTGCGCTAAATAGACCGTTTCTTGTTCTAAAAAAAGCATTTGACATAAATTTATCAAAATGGTATTATATTTAAGCGCTCAAAAGGCGCAACTGAATAACTCGGTTTATGCCGTTATGGCTTAGACTTGGTAGATGTGTATTCAGCAAGGAGATGTACTCAAGTGGCTGAAGAGGTGCCCCTGCTAAGGGTATAGGTCGTTAATAGCGGCGCGAGGGTTCAAATC
>CACZRU010000281.1 GCA_902783605.1 uncultured Lachnospiraceae bacterium | reverse complement strand
GTCCCTGATACGGTACTCAGTCCCATTTACCCAGATAGTCTTTAGAGAATAACATTCGGCAAATGAGTCATATCCAACTCTGTACAGATTCATTGAAAGCTCCAGATGTTCCAGATTCTGGCACCCTCTGAAAAGATAAGAATCAAGGTCCGTAATACCATTTCCAAGGATTACCTTCTTCAGTTCTCTTGCCTCTTCAAAAGCCTCCTGCTTCAGTTCCGTCACACTATCCGGAATAATGATCGACTCAATCCCACATTCACGAAATGCACAGGCACCAATCTTCTTTACAGTATCTGGAATGATAATCTCCTTCACCTTCCTGCGCAGGTAAAATGCACTCTCCCCGATTTCTTCAATCCCATCAGGAATCACAACCTTTTCTTCCTGATTATCATAGTCATAATGTTTTAATACATTACCTTCTATCGTAAACTGCATAATCATCACCCCTTGTGTCATTTATTTCATGATTTAGGTATCAAGAACGCTTTTTGACTTTTGACACTTATATCATTATAACAAAATCAAAGTTCTTACGATAGTTAATCATCAATATTCTTTTATAAAATAATTAACGCATTTCCATTAATATATAAAAAGAGAACGGCTCCCCAGCTGCTTTTTTGATATCCCTCACAATGGTGCCGTAAGAACCGTTCTCATTACACATAGAAAAACTTTATTCAGTTATGAGTGAGTATGCTGAAATATGCTTTATCCTTCCTGACATAAGCCAGATAAGAGCAAATGATACAACTACTGCGAAGATTACTGCAACTACTGCCATCCAGGCAAATACCTCCATATTGGATCTCATTATTCCCATAGTTGATAACATTGTTGCCAGAATCTGATTTGATATATTACATCCTACTATTGATCCAACAACTGCTCCTACAGAAATCTGTGGAAGCATTGATAGAACAAGTTCAGTTCGAAGCTGGTCACTGGAGAATCCCAGCGCCTTCTTGATTCCAATCTCCTTCTGTTTCTTGATGATCATCGTCTTAACCAGCAGATTTAATGACAGGATAATAACTACTAAAGATACCGCAACCATCGCAGCAACCATTGCAGCTGCAATAGCAACAACCGGCTGTTCACCATTTGTCAGAGTTTCAATAGCATTTCCATATCCACTTATCTTTTCTCCGTACATATCCTGTACATCCTCTACCAGCTTGATAGAACTAGCCAGTGAATGATTATTAACATTTACACCAATAGATTTTTTTGATGTTTTATACTCCAAATGCTCAGCGCCCTCAGTTGTAAGAGAAATATCCATTCCATAGTTACCTGCTGACTGCTCCAGACCAGTAACTATATATTTATATTCCTTTTGACCATAGGCTACCTTTATCTCATCTCCTATGCCAACATTCAGTGTATCAGCAAGATTACCACCTATGGCAGCTTCATTATCATACTTTGGACTTCTGCCCTCGTAGATATTTACCTCTGATATATCTGACCAGTCGTCTGTGATAGTTGCAAATATTGAATATCCGTCGACTGTCATCTCAACCGAATCAGTCCAGAAAGCCTCTTCAACCTCCGGAAGCTTAGCTATTTCAACTGCCTGATTATCTTCATCTTCAAACACAAAATCCACATCAGCAGCTACAAGATTTAACATTCTGTACAGATGAGAAGGATCCGCTACACAGTTATAGGTTAGGAATACTGAGAATGTAGTTACTATTCCAATTGAAAACATAACCACAAAGAGAATTATATTCTGCTTTGTATTTCCAAGAACAGACTTCAGTGCCATGATCCATGTCAGTGGACCGGCTGTCTTATCAATTGGCGCGTGATTCTTCTTAAAACTGTGAGTATTAATTCCAAATCTCAGAGCTATAACCGGATCCAGCTTGGAAATCATCCTGGTACTAATTGCAGATACCAGCATTACGGTTCCTAAGATAATGATACATGTAATAGCAAATGATGCTGGATCAAATGGATGATTCCAGGCAACTCCACTGAAGCTTCTTATCTTAACCTCAAATACAGGAATCACCATATATGATGCAAATACACCAGTAACAATTGCAAACATTGTCGTAATTGCAAACTCAAGAATCATTGATAATCTGATCTGTCTTGATGTATAACCAAGAGCTTTAAGCGCTCCAATATTTACTATATTCTGCTCAATACTATTTGATATCCTAAAGTAAATTATTATCATAGATATAATCGTTATTACGAGCGCAAATGCAGCAATCATTGCAGCTATCATATTCTGCATGTAAGTAAAATCATTTATAGTATTATCAACAGACATTGCATAAGCCAAGATCTCACGTTCACTGAAAGACTTAGTTAGTAAACCTGATGCTTCTGTTGGATTCACTCCATCCTTCAGTTTCATATAGAACAGAGTTCTAGTATAAAGAGGTTCCTCAAGCTCGATGTCAGCCTCTTTATTTGTCTTCATATTCTCGTTGTACAGTTCAGTCTTCCACTCATTATAAAGTGAAGGAGAAACATAGTTAACACCCATTTCACTGGATATAAGACTTTCGAAAAATCCTGCTACCTGGAATGTATAATATTTGTCACCAACCTTCATATCGACGCTGTCACCCAGCTTTGCTTTAAGAAGATTTGCATTATAGAGATAAGAAATATAGATTGGATTCTCATATTCCTCATCAGATAGTTCAACAAAATGAGGCGCCTCCATGTCTCCCCATTCTCCGTATGGAAGTACCAGAAGTCCATAGCTTGATGTATCATACATATTCTTGGAATCTTCTTCAGCTCCCGCCTTTGTCTTCTCAAAAGTCTTATATATAGGGTAACTCTTTTCATATGATTCAATATAATCCGAATTTCTTATAATTTCTTCTATCGCCTGATTATCCTCAGGTTTTAGAACACTATGTACCATAAGATCAGCAAAATTATATTCTTCCTTCTTCTGATTATGGAGGTCAGCATATCCTATCAGGATAGCCAGACCAGTATGCAGCATGAACACTGCAAGTACCATAATGAGGAAGAAGGTGATCATGTGGGAGAAGTCGTTTTTGAAGTTGGATTTGATTAACTTATTTAACATTTGACTCTACCACCCCATCTCTCCTAAAAATGTTCTGAGTGCTTCGTGACGAGCTTTGTCGCCTGATACATACTGGCCGAGGTGGCACTGACCACATATCGCACCGTCCTTGAGGTAGATGATCCTGTTACCTCGACGAGCTGATTTCATGTCGTGCGTAACCATTACAATGCTCTGACCACCTCTGTTAAACTCTGAAAGAATATCCAGAACTGCATCACTGCTGGCGCTGTTGAGGGCTCCAGTTGGCTCATCTGCGAACACCATATCTGGGGTATTAATGAGTGCACGAATGATACCTACTCTCTGAGCCTCTCCACCAGACAACTGATTAGGGAACTTATTCCAAAGCTTTTCCTCTATTCCAACCTTCACTAGAAGTTCTTTTGCTTTCTTTGTAAGTTCTCTCTTGTTCTGTCCTGTAAGTAGTCCGGCAGCCAGAACATTATCTAATATACTCATGGTTCCAATCAGATGTATCTGCTGGAACACGAATCCACAATGTCTTCTTCTAAAGATGGCCAGCTGATCACTTGAGAACTTGGTAATGTCCTTATCACAGAAATTAATCTTTCCAAGACTTGCCTTATCCATTCCAGAAAGTGCATAAAGAAGTGTCGATTTACCAGCTCCAGAAGAACCCATGATTACTGTAAAGTCTCCATCGTAGATTTCCAGGTCCATATTCTTAATAATATGATGCTGAACACCACCTACAGAGAATGACTTGCACAGCTTTTCTGTTTTTATAATTGAATTCTTATTTTCCATTTATATATCCTTTTCTAGCTTCTAAATACTAGCTGCATATTTTGTCTATTCATACTTCTTGTTATTAATCTTCTTTACAATACCTGCGATAAGTGCGATGATTGCTATCACTGCGATTGCTCCACCACCAAGAAGCGCTGGGCTTACTCCTGATGCATCTTCCACTTCTGCTTCTTCCGGTTGTGCTTCATTTACAGATAAAGCTACTGTATCTTCATACGTGCTTACATTTCCTGTTGCATCTTCAAATGAAACCTTGATATGAATATCATCATTACCAACCTTATCTGGAGTAATTGTCATATCAACATTACTGCTTGCACCTGACTCAATTGTACCTGAGTAGTATGAAATCTCCTGAATTGTGTCACCACTGAATTCGATGGTAACATTTCTAAGTGTATCTAGACCCATGTTGTTAACCTTGAATGAAAGACTTGTCTTTCCATCAACATCAAGTTCTGACTTAGAAAGCTTAACCTCTGAGATACCAAGTCTTGCCTCCTGCTCTACTGGAACAGTTACGCTGGCTGAACCGTCAAATGAGTTCTTTGAATTATCCTCATAGTTATATTCAACATTTACAGTGTAGTTCTTCTGCTCCAGATTTTCTCTGGCCTTCATCTTTACTGTTACATCACATTCAGCTTCTTTATCAAGGCTGTCAATGTAGATTGAATCAGAACCTGAAGTTGTGATAATCTGATTTTCTTCGCTTGAAAGCTTAACGCTGATGTTGCGGAGCTTTGTGCTGTTAGATTCATTCTTAAGATGAATTACCATGTCAAATTCATCTCCAGCCTTTACTGAATCTCCCTTAATATCTCTGCCTGTCACTACAAGTCTTGGTGTTGCGTAATAAGAAACCTTCTTATTTGACTTGTTTGAATCATTTGTGGTTGTTATTACCACATCACTATTCTCTGTTGTTTCAGTTGTTTCTTCAACTGCAGCATCTGTGCTTGTTGCATAGACTGTATTCATAGAGCTTGTCCCCTGCATCGGTGCAAAAAATGCAATTCCTGTAAATAGAGCTGTTGAAATTAAAAATGTTCCGATTTTTCTCATAATACTTATCTCCTCGCT
>CACZRU010000280.1 GCA_902783605.1 uncultured Lachnospiraceae bacterium | reverse complement strand
TCTCAATACCTCTTTTTCAACATGAACAATGATTGGTTCACCGATGGTGAATTTTCAAAATGCCCTCTAAAAAGAAAATCAGAGGCATGTGCCTCTGATTCTTTTCAAATTATTCATAATTCAACAATGCCCTCCTCGGGCGACTTATCTTTTCTACAGACTTACATTAATGATACTTTTTCAGGCGTTGAAACGTGTCAATGCCCTCCTCGGGCGACTTATCTTTTCTACGACACCCTCTGTGAACGCCCTATTTCAAGGGCTTCACAAATCAGTTTTTGCACATCTACTATTATACCAGTTCAGACATCCCTTAACAATATTAAGATTTAAAACTTTCGTTTTCGTCATATAAAAGCTAGGAAAACAACCATTCTTTAGCTTTTTCATAATCACAAAAATATGTAATCACTATTCCTTTTTCCTTTACGGCATCAAAAGACCTATGCCAGCGTTTATCAACTCCCACAAAAGCTATTTTTCTAATTGGTTTCTCCATATCCATAATATTAGTAGTTATTATGTTTACTATTTGTTCAGTAATTTCTGTTTTATCCAAATTAATTATCATATATGAAGAAATAGATGGTCTAGAAAATGTCTTTATATCTTCCACAAATTTCGTGATCACTTCATCTTCATAGGCACCCATTCCATCTAAATGTTCACACCATATTTTTCCACCATTATAGAAAAGTTCAAATGATTTCTTTTTTATACCGGCTTGTGGATCTTCAAAATAGTGTTTTGACAATTTGTCATACCTTACTATTGTTATGAAAATAAAAATAGCAGAAATAATTACTGTTGGAATCAGTAAAACAACAGCAACAAAAGCAGTTGCTAATCCTGTAGGATGACCTGGTTCTCCTGGCTGAATACTATTAAACTCTTCTTTAAAAACACATGCCAGTATTATCAGATCAGCTATGATAACTACCAAAATTGGTATTAACCAGAAAAACGCCCTGTTCTTTTTCATTTTACGCTTTCTTATTCTTTCCTATTGCAAATACTGCACCTGCTATGCTGCATCCACATCCTGAAACTGTCAGTGCTACGATAATGCTTCTAAGTGTCCAGTCATGCATAAGTGGTGCAATGATCATGAGTTCCCATATAATTCCTGCTGCAAATCCTGCGATCATTCCCTTAACTACTTCCATCTTGCTAACTTTCTTTGTATTCTCCATTTTATTATCCTCAACTTTCTTATTATATTTTGCGATTTGTTCGCTCTCAGTTATCTTATGATTGGATAATACACTATTGGAGATCCATATATGGAAAATCTGTTGTAAATGAACCAAATGTTGTCGTAAGTGGAAATGATGATGGTTATAAGTTATCTTTTTTTATGTGCTGTAATAATGGTATAACTCTTTGCATTTACCGTTATAACACTTCCATCTATCTCTATGTACCAGTTTTTTCCTTGTTTTGATATCTTGGCATCCTTACTTGCTATTTGTTTTTTACACCATGCTATAACATCCGTCTCAGATAGATTAAGGTTCTTTCTTATTCTTTCCATGCCTAACTCGGTAGTATGAATTTCTTCTATATTATTTAAAAGCTCTTCTGCATTTCCAGACTGCTCTACTCCACCTAATTGTTTTTCTCCACCTAGTTGTTTTCCGGCCATTCCCCAATTTTCCAGAGGCGGTTCATTTATAACTATAAAAATGTCTGTACTGGCAATCCCTAGCTTAGCATTTAAATCAAATGAGATAGTTTCTATGACAGCTTTCTTCTGGGTTTTACTCCTTCCTGGAAATAGGGTTAATTCTATTATAATAAAATCATCTGTTTTCCCTTCGGGTATTTCAAAATTATCTTTATCATATTCTATTATTCTTTGAAATCTGTCCCAATCCTCAATCCCCAAAGACTTAACAAGTGCACTGTGAATAGTATCGAGGAGTGATTTCTTATATTCAGAGCTCTTGCCCTTTACTGTTTCGATTTTAACTAGTGGCATTCCTTAAGTGGCCTCCTTATGAGAATTCGTCATAGCAATTATCATTTTCGTACTGCTCTAGTATATGTTACCACAAGTTTTCCGTTTCTTCATCAAGCAAGATATATTATGATACTCTTTAAAATATATATCCTTAAAACTCTGACCCCTTCGAATTCTCAGTTTTCTTCAAATTCGAAAGGGTCAGACATAATATGTATATAACAAAAACGATATCACAAAGATTATTTCTTATAACATCTTCTCGGCGTTCCTCTTCCGTTCCCCAGTTATGAAACAATTCTTTTTCTTATTCATATAAACAATTCATTTAAAATAATTCATCTAACAAGATATAATAATTTATCTTTTCCCAATTCGGCTTTATCCCCAACACTTCGAACAATTCTTCTGGATTAATGTCAGGATATTTAGCTCCGCCAAATTTCCCATCTGAATTATGCTTTAAGCTTCTATAACAAAGCGCAATATCCTTCCATTTGTCTCCTGCACCCGAATCGCCAATATCAATGAAACCACTTATCTTTCCATTTTCAAAGAGGATGTTTGGAAGACAGAAATCTCCATGCGACAGCACCGGTTCAAAATCAGGTTGATTATCAACCAGCCACTGATATAACTCTTCAGGATTTTTGAACATCCCGCCTTCTCCAAAAG
>CACZRU010000279.1 GCA_902783605.1 uncultured Lachnospiraceae bacterium | reverse complement strand
GAGAAGGATCCTGAGGACAAGATGCTCTGGGCTAGAAATAAGTGGCTCATTGCTCATCCAGATTCATCTGAGGCTGGACAGGGTGCGTATGTAGGTCTTGTGGGCGAGAACATTTCAATCTAGTTATTGTTTATAAGTAATTTAAAAATAAAGAGAGCAGTGTGACTACAATGAAGTTACACTGCTCTTTTTGCGTTATGAATAATTAAGAAATATTTATTTAGTTATGAATTATAAATTATACAGATTTCTATAAAATTGAAGCTGCAAAGAATATAAGTGAAAGCCAATAACCAACTGTAAGCAGGATAGCTATCTTATCAGGTGAACCATCAATGATCCAGTTCCTTGCAAGAGGATAAATTCCATTTAAAATAACAGCTACAATTATAAGTGCGACACTTTTCTTCATGTAGACTACATTAAAGATGGAATCAGCAAGATTAAGGAAAAATGTGATGGTTCCAAGAGCTTTTATGAATAGAAGCATTCCTGTACTGGCTCCGATAACTGCCATGATAATGATTGAAAGGATTGTGAGACCAAGCATTCCATAGATGGCAAGTTCGCTATAGTGAGCTATATTTAAAATAGTATCGCGATTAAGTCCGCCTCTTTTTGATGGCTTATAGTAAGAATCATCAACTCTCGTATTTGAAGAATAGTTGTTGTTTCTACCATAGTTTATTGAGTTGCCTCCGTTATAACCACCGTTATAGCTACCACCGTAACCGTTGTTATTGTTTCCTTCGTTTTTTAATGTTATTGACATTCTGTTTATCCTCCCCTGTCATAAATAATATTTTTTTAGAAAAATGATGATCATTTTTCTATTACTTAAAAACGATAGACCTATAGTACCGCTAACAGTCATTTTGATGTAGATAATTCTATGTGAAATAAAATCTTCTAATTCCCAGAATAAGAGAATTAAGTAGGTCTAATTTGCATGTGTAAAATGAAACAAGTTCATTTACAAAAAAAATTCGTTGAATTTAAATTCAAAAAAATGTTGACAAATGATTTTTATGGTGTTATATTGAATTCAGATTCAATGAACAAGAGTTCAACAAAATAAAAAATCATCCTGAGCAAAGCGAAGGATTCTACGACAGTCTAAATAAGTTAATTAAACAGGAGGAAATTAAAATGAAAAATGTAAATGCTAAAGAGAAGGTTGTAATCATTGGTGGAGGTATCGCAGGTCTTTCTGCTGGAGTTTATGCTCTTAAGGCTGGCTTCGAGGTTGAGATATATGAGAAGAATTCGATTCCAGGTGGAGAGTGTATCGGTTGGAATAGAAAAGGGTATCACATTGACAACTGCATTCACTGGTTAACTGGAACAAAGAAGGGTACTGAACTCTACGATGTCTGGAAGCAGGTCGGTGCTCTTACAGATGATACAGAGTATGCTCCAATCGAGGCTTTCTATTCAGCAAAGTATCAGGGAAAGACAGCAACCCTTTGGAATGATCTTAAGAGAACAGAGAGAGAGCTTATAGAGCTTGCTCCAGAGGATGAGGAAGAGATTAAGAAATTTATCAAGTTCGTTGAGTATTCAAAGCAGTGCCAGATTCCAGCTAAGAAGCCTATGGAAATGTGGGGCGTGAAGGATTATATCTCAATGGGAAAGACAATGGCTGATTTTCCTAAGGTAATGAAGGAGTTTGGAAAGATTTCTCTTGAGGACTATAGCAAGAGATTCAAGAATCCACTTATGCAGAGACTTATGTGCGACTACCTTCCAAAGGATTACTGCACATATGCATTTATGGTATCTTATGCAACTATGGCAGATGGAAATGGTGGCGTTCCTATGGGAGCATCTCTCCAAATGTCTCTCAGAATGGAGAAAAGATTTAAAGACTTAGGCGGAAAGATATATTATAATAAGGGAGTGGAAAAATTTGAGCTTGGCAAGAAATGCGTATCTGGTATCAGACTTGATGATGGAAGCGAGATCAAGGCTGACTATGTAATTCCAACTGTTGATACAAATCTTTTATTCAACAAGTTCCTTCCAAAGAGCTACATGCCAAAGGAACTTAAGGCTGCTTATGATTCACCAAAGGATTATCCAGCATGCAGTGGTTTCCAGGTTGCATTTGCTGTAAGCGAAGATTATTCTGAGGGAGAGACTGTTTTTATCGATATTGATCCAATTAAGGTTGGAAATAGAACATTTGAAAGAATGTATGTTAAGGCATATGGATATGATCCAATTTTTGTTAAGGATGGCAAGCAGGTGATTCAGACATGCATTACTCAGATTGATGAGGATTATGAATATTGGAAGAGTCTTTCAAAGGAAGAGTATATTCAGGTTAAGGAAGCTCTTGTTAAAGAAGTTGAGAAGAGAATACTCGCAGCTTTTCCAGAGGTTGAAGATAGTATAGAATATCTTGATGCATGGACACCACTTACATATGAGAGATATGTAAATGCGTATCATGGCAGCTACATGAGCTTTACAACAACTACAACAGGAAAGTCAGTAAGACTTAAGGGTAAGCTCAAAGGACTTGATAATGTTTATGTTGCCGGACAGTGGACAAGCTCACCAGGTGGACTTCCAGTGGCTGTAACTAGCGGAAAGTTTGCCGTACAGAGAATTCTGAAGAGCCAGAAGAGGAGTATAGATATTTAAAAAGTTGATTTAGCCTATGTCATTCTGAGCGAAGCGAAGAATCTTTGGGGATTTTAGCTAAGTTATTCGTTTGAAGGTAAATTGACTACTGACTAGATGGATGAGGGTAAACAATGACAAGAAAAGAACAAAAAGAAGAAAAAAGACAGAAGATACTAATGACTGCACTCACACTTTTTGTAGAGCGTGGGTACTACGATACAAAGATTACTGATATAGCAGCAGCAGTTCCTATGAGTACTGGACTAATGTTTCATTACTTTGAGTCAAAGGAAGAACTGCTTTTGGAATTGGTAAAAATGGGAGTTGCAGGAACTAAGTCAGCTAGTACAGGTGTAGAAATACCACCAGACATATATCTGACTAAGTTCCTTGAACAACTGTTTTCATACGCGAAGGAACAGCCATGGGTATTCAATATGTTCGTTCTTATGGGACAAGTAAGAAGGAGCGGAATGCCTGAAGAGGCAAGACAGGTCGCACTTTCAGTTGATACCATAGATTCAACAGCTAAGCTGATTGAACAGGGACAGAAGTCAGGGGTTTTCAGAAATGGTGACGCGAAGCTTTTATCCACCTGTTTCTGGGCATCAGTACAGGGCGTAATGGAAGAGATGGCCATGGACAAGGAGATGAAAGCTCCTGATCCAGAGTGGATACTATCTATTCTGCTAGCATAAACCGTCCACATTGGCAGATATAAAGGAGCGAGAGATGATACTTCTGGACCTTATGCTTCCAAAGAAAACTGGCGAGGAGCTTCTTGGTGAACTTAGAAAAACCAAGAATACTCCTGCTATTGTTTTGTCTGCGAAGAATGAAGTGATAAACAGTATTGAACTTCTAAGGCTGGGAGCTGATGATTATATCAGTAAACCATTTGATGTGGATGAGGTTATTCTGAGGATTGAGGCTGTGCTCAGGAGAACTGGAAATGTGACAGCTCCTTCTGTTCTTGAATATAAAAATTTAAAGCTGGATAAGGATTCCAAATTTGTTGTTTTTGGCGATCCGAAAGATGTGCCATATCATGCTGCTCAGGCGGTCAAATGTGCCGTTGAGATGGAAAATGCCATGGATGAGGTAAATGCCTGGAACAGAGAGATGGGATATCCTGAGCTGGAAATGGGTATTGGTATCAACTCAGGTATGGCAGTTGTAGGAAATATTGGTTCCGAGAAGAAGATGATAGCGAATATCCACTGTATAAGCTGGAGGGAAAGACGGTAGATGAGGAACAGTTCTTCGTAAAGCTGATCCGCATTTCCAAGGATAAGAAGTATTCTATATTAGATACAGAAACAGAATTAGTAGAAAAAGACAACATCATGTTTAAGATAAATAGTGAATACCTGTATGCAAAGGTTATGGACAAGACTGAAGATGGATACTGCATAAGGTTCACATCGGATATCAAAGATATACTTTAGTGTATATTATGAATTAAGGATACATTGTAGTTGACAGTGTATGTTATGGTGCGTTATTATCAAGAAGTCTTGAGAAAAAGTTTCGTAGACACGAAGCTTTTGAAAAAAATTAGTTAAGATTAATTTAGAGAAGTTAAATTATTTAAGAGGCAAAATATGTACTGGACAAATGTTAATGTACAACTAAAGAAAGGTTACATTGTTCTCCTTTAAGGGGGATAGTGCGCCCATTTTTTGATTATTTGTCCGGTTAAATAGATAGTAAAAAATATAATACGGATATAATATATGCATATCTCCCAGATAAATGAAATGGTACTGAAGTACTGATTATTTTGGAAAGGGAGATATTTTTATGTCTAGAATAAAAAATACAGAAAAGAATAATAAACATTTCAGCCTATCAAGGCAGATTAGGACACTATATATTACAGGTGTTCTTGGAAATCTTTCACTTACCGGAGCGTGGGTGGTTATATTGGCAGCGCGAGGATTTTCCTTGGTGCAGATTGGTTTTGCAGAAACCATATTTCACATTACCAGTCTTATCTGTGAGATACCGTCAGGACTTATGGCAGATATTTACGGCAGAAAAAAGATGCTGGCATTAGGAAATCTAATGGCAATAGCAGGGGATATGGTGATGTTCTTCTCAAATGATTTCTGGATGGTAGCGTTATCAATGCCATTTCATGCCATGGCTTATAACTTTGCATCTGGTTCGGGCGAAGCTCTTGCATACGACTCGATGAAGCTTGAAAATGCAGAAGTGGGATATGAGAAGTATTGCTCAAATCAGTCCATCATATACAGAGTTGCGACAGGAATCTCAACTCTTCTTGCAGGACTTGCGCTATATCTGGGATATAGGAAAGCATATCTCATAAGTGCATTGATGGGGCTTCTGACTCTGTTTTTCACGATGAAGCTTGTTGAGGTGACAGGTGTTGATACTGCAGAGGTACAAGAATCCGCTGAAATAAAAGGTGAAGACACAAGAAATATGACATGTACAGACACAAATAAGGTAAACACGGTGACGCATACCAGAAAACTACTTCCGGAAATTGTCAGGTTTTTCAAGGAGTCAATTTTGTTCCTAGTGAGAAATAGCAAGGCTGCGAAGTTGATGTTCCTTAATTCATTTGTGGGTGCTATTGATATTCTGTTACTTTTCTTCCTGCAGAGTAAACTTAGGGATGCGGGAATTTCTAACTGGATTCTTGGTCCGGCACTCTTTATAATGGAAATTGGTGGAGTAGTAGGTGCAAAGCTGATTGTAAAAGCGAAGAATGTGAAATATATCAAGATATTTATTATCTGCACTACAGGCGTACTTGCGGGGGTTCTGCTGGAGCATACCAGCGTGATATGGCTGATGGTGCTTGGTGGATTTATCTCTGCCATGGCTGATGACGCGATTCAGATCAGGACTGATGCAAAACTGCAGGATATGTTTCCATCGGAGCAGAGGGCCACACTGATTTCCATATCATCATTTACATTTTCAGTTATAATGATGATACTGTCGCCGCTGGCCGGGTATTTCTTCTCGGTGTGGTAATGAAAAAGAGTTGTTTAATAGATTTTGGTCTAAAATAATTTAGAGGTTGTTTATGAATAAGAGATTTTGGACGCTTAGATACACATTACTGAATGTGACTTACTTTGTTGCATTTTGTACGATACATGCGCTTGCTGCAGTATATCTGCTGGACAAGGGCTTTACAAATACGGAGGTTGGAGTACTGCTGGCAGCAGCGAATATACTGTCAGCTATAAGCCAGCCAATCGTAGCTGGAATAATAGATAAGCCGGGACCACTGACAAATAGGCGGTTTATCTTATTGTCTGTCATCATCATAGCCATAGGTTCACTGCTTTTGATGCTGGTTGATGATAAGAAGGTTCTGGTTTTCATCATATATGTGCTCATCTACATGGTGCAGTTTACTTATCAACCGGTCATGACAGCTCTTTGTTTTGAATATCAGAAGGCAGGGATTGGCATTTACTACGGACTTGCTAGAGGACTGGGCTCCGCCAGTTTTGCGGTAACATCTGCATTTGTTGGTGGTGCAATTGAGAAACATGGCGTTGGACTTCTACTAGTGATTAATATAGTTTCTATGATGCTAACAGCAGTGGTTATTTTCTTCTTCAAAAAGCCAGAGGGTGGAAATGATTTAGGAAAAAGTGAACCTGTAGAAGCAGATGAGAATAGACTGACTAATTCAGAAGATAGAAGTGCTATAGAAAAAGATTTATTAGATAAATTAGAACATGACGGCTCTTCAAATTCTGGAGTTGCACATAACAACTTATTTGACTTCTTTAGGACATATCCTGCATTTTCTTTATTTCTACTAGGCACAATCTGTTTTTACTTCGCCCACAACATGATCAATGATTTTATGATACAGATTATAAGACATCTGGGTGGGGCAGAAAAAGAACTGGGATATTCGAACTTCCTACAGGCAATTCTAGAACTGCCTGTGATGGCTGTTATCGGTGTTGTACTGAAGAAGATTTCTTCCAGAAAACTACTTATAATATCAGGTGTCGCATTTTTCATTAAGATTTTGATCCTTGTCTTTGCAACAAATATGGTACATATGTATATTAGTCAGTGTTTTCAGTTATTTGCGTATGCAGTTTTTATTCCGGCTGCAGCTTATTATGTGAGTGAGAGAATGGAGGAGCTTGACCAGGTTAAGGGGCAGGCATTTGTAACTAGTGCAATAACTGTTGGTGGAGTATTTTCCAATCTAGTTAGTGGAGTGATTCTCGATAAACTAGGGATAAATGTGATGCTCATCACAGGAACAGTGGTATGTTTTATAGGTGTGATAATTGGATTTATTGCTATGACGAAGAGGGAGTGAATATATAGATAAAAATATACTGAGAAATTAACGGTAGGGATTCCTTCCGTTTTTTCTTCTATTTGAAAATAACCATATCGGCAAAAATGAATAAATTGCTGATATGGTTAGTAAGAATTCAATCGTCTTTAAATCATGTGTCAATTATTGACACCAATCAAAAAACCTCTTTCGATATAATGAGAAAGAGGTTTTTATTTGCCTCTCCAAAGAAAATATTACATTTGAAGGAGGCTTATGATTATGGATAATAACGATAATACTATAAACAATATTCAAAATGAAAATCAGGATACGATTACAGGCCCTCAGAATTTTGATAGCAGTACTTATAATGGTCCGCAGATTGATCCGAATTATAAAGCACCTCGTTACAGCGTGCCTCGTCCTAAAAAACCGGAATCTTCTAATCTTGGGAAATGGGCCTTTGCTCTTTCTTTGATTGGATGTACTTCGATAATTGGTGCTATTTTGGCGATAGTGGATTTGTCAAAAAAAGATGGAAAAAAGAAAGATTATGCCATAGGAGCGCTTTGTGTTTGTGGAGTCTACCTCGTGATTTTTATGGTTGGAAGAAATAAAAGGAATAGACATACTGATTCGTATGAAACGGCAGTAAGTACTGAAGCACCTGCTGATGATACCAGTTCATCAGAAACAACGGAATTAGTTTCTAATGATGAGGTTAATCAAGTCTCTAGTGAATCAAATACAGCTTCTACAGAATCATCTGGTGTAAGTTCTGATTTTAAAGAAATGATGGATGCTTATGAAGCTTTTATTGACGAGTATATAGAATTCATGGAATTATATAATCAGAATCCTTCGGACACAGAGCTTATGACTCAGTATTTAGATTACATGACAAAATATAATGAATATATGACTACCATATCTAATCTTAAAAATGATGATATGACAGATGAAGAACTTGCGTATTATCTTGAAGTAACCAATAGATGCTCGCAGAAGCTGATTCAGGCTGGAATGTCATACTAAAAATATTACACAAGAGGTTAACTATGAAGACGACAAATGATTTAATGAACAAACTAAAAACTGAGGTGTCCGATGAGAGAGCACTTAAGGAATATCTTGAAAAAAATACGCAGCTAAGTGAAATATCTAGTACTTCATTTGCAGAATATTTCAGCGGACTGCTTCATGATAAGGGAATAACCAATGGTGAAATAGAGAGACAGACGGGACTTGAACATGCTTTTTGCAATAAAATGATAAATGGAAAAGTAGGTATAACAAGAAATAATATGCTGGCGCTATCTATAGCAGCCGGGTTAAACCTGGATGAGATAGAAAAGTGTTTGGTGCTGACAAATAATGGAGCTTTATATCCAAAGGATTCCAGAGATGCAATAATCATTTATTCGATAAATCGTGGTCTTACTCTTGCAGAAACAAACAGTTTGCTTTATTCTAAGGGCATGGAGCTTTTAGGACAATGTAAAGAGTAGGGGATATACTGTATTATGGATGCAGTTTCTTATATTAACAAAACATATACAATACTTTCGGATATCAGTCCGAAAAATTACGCAAAGCTTGCCAGAAATAATATTGATGGCAAGCTTTATGTTTTAAAATACCTAAAAGCGTATGATATTGAGATATATAAGACTCTTAGAAAAGTTAATATTCCAGGGATATCCAAAATCTATGAAGTAATAGATTCTCCAAATGGACTCTATATTGTTGAAGAGTATGTTGAGGGAAGTACGCTCGAACAGAAATTTACTAGTATGTCAGACACAGAGAATAAGGGGTTGAAGCTGTTTGAGTATATCAGTCAATTGCTGGAAACGCTTGAGGCTTTACATAGAATTAATCCTCCAATAATACATAGGGATATAAAGCCTGAGAATATAATGATTGACCAGAATGACAGGAGCAAGCTTATCGATTTTAATATTTCAAGGATTTATACTGGTACAGCGACAAAAGATACTGTTGCAATGGGGACAAATGAGTTTGCTGCACCTGAACAGTATGGTTTTTATGAAAGTGATCCAAGGACAGACATTTACGGTGTTGGAGCTACTGCAAAATATATGATGAAGAAATATGGGATAGATTATATGCCGATGGTTCATTTTGTTGAAAAGGCAACAGCTTTTAAACCGGAAGAGAGATTTTCATCGGCTGAAGAAGCGTTGTTCTTTTTAAAGAATTATAATAAGATAATAGCTGAAAAAGAACGAAAAGAGCGGGAACAGATAATAGCTGCCAGTTGGCGGAGATATCTGCCACCAGGTTTCAGGTCTGGGACAGCATCACATATCATAATAGCAAGTTTTGCATATTTTATGATGTTTGTTTATACATACTATTCCATAGAAAATGTCATAAATGCAGAACCTCCCAAAAGAGGACAGTATATATTGGTGATAATTCTGAGCTGGTCGTGGTTTATATTATTGACTGGATTTAACTTTAATTATTTAGGTGTTCAGAAGATATTTAAAATAGATGAGTTAGAAAATGAGAAAAAGAAACGGGCGATAATTCTAGTTGATATACTAATTATTGTCATTACTGTTTTTATTGGAGCATTTTTAGTTAATAAGGTTTAGTCAGGAGGGGGAAATGAAACAGTTTTCTTTCAAGGCTGGAAAGGATGCTCTGACTGATGATCATACTAATAAGAGTGCCTGTCACCAGTTACAGAACATACATATGATACCTTCCTTTGGCTGCAGAATAATTACCGTACCAAGAATCAGCCTCGGAGCATGAAGCTGGTTCCGCTATATGATGTGACAGATGAAAGGTATACGGTGTACTTTACAGAAAGGAAGTAATTAGTTAAGCGAGGAAGAACAGATGAAGAAGGTAATAATTCTAACGTTTATCATCGTAATGCTGGTGGGGCTTACGGGCTGTGGGAAAATTTCAGGTACACAAAATGGTGGAAATAGTTCTGGTTCTGCTTCAAACAGTACCCAAGCTGCACAGGCTACAACTGAAGTGGTTTATGACCAAATGAATATTAGTAGTGAGGAAGGCTGTCAGTTCTATGTCATGAATTTGAAGGGTGAAACAGTCGAGGTTTATAATGAGGCGGAGGTTCATACCAGACCTTTGATGATGGACCAGGGTGTGTCACTTCCAGAGGTAGAGGATGGTCATTTTAAAAAGATTACAGCTGATGTGGACATCTACGATGGTGGAGAAGGTGGCTACATGGGCGACAAGTTTATAAAGCGAATTATAAAGGTTGAGGATGCTGACTATAGAGATGTAATCGAAGCTCTTGAGATGGTGGATGCGAGTGGAAATACTTTTCATGCCAGAGAATTTCTTAAGTTCCAGGAAATGAATGACAATTATATTTTGGCCGCAAATGGTCATAATATTGAAGTCTATAAGGATGGAGAGTTCTTTATGGAGTTCCTGCTGGATGATATAAAGGATGATGATTATCCTAAGCCTTTCTTCGAAGCAATTGAAGAGGCAAGGGAAGAAGCTGAGGCAGGAAGCCCTAGT
The DNA here is from genome assembly GCA_902783605.1 of uncultured Lachnospiraceae bacterium. GTDB lineage: Bacteria > Bacillota > Clostridia > Lachnospirales > Lachnospiraceae > Eubacterium_Q. The sequence goes on along the minus strand of CACZRU010000279.1, from coordinate 2,926 downwards.
GACGCAGAATCAGGGGCTGAAGATAGTACATATGACTATGTTGAGGTTGATGGCTATAAGCAGATTACTGCAGCCACTGCTCAGAAAATTATGGAGAACGAGGCGGATTATATAATACTAGATGTAAGGTCTGATGAAGAATATTATGAGGGGCATATTCCAGATGCTATAAATTATGCAAATGAAGCTATTGAGGATGAGATGATTCCGGATCTGCCTGATAAAGATCAGATGATTCTGGTATACTGCAGGAGTGGAAGAAGAAGCAAGGATGCTGCAAAGAAGCTGGCTGCTATAGGGTATACGAATGTATATGAGTTTGGCGGTATCATTTACTGGCCGGGCCCGATTACTGAATATTAAAATGACACCAATGTTTCATCAAAAATAGAATAAGTTGATTTTGAGGATGATTCATTTTCTCTTTTTATGAATGATTTTATAAAGAGTACGGAATCATCCTTTTTTATATGTAGTAGACTATATGCACTAAAATTTGAGTTGAAAAAAAGTGTCATAGAGTTTATCATATCTAACTGTAATTATAAATATATAAATATTTATAGTTATACATCAAAGGAGATTAATAGAATGACACTTAGAGAACTTGGCGTAGGGGAGTCCTGCGTCATTAGAGAAGTTGGCGGTGAAGGTGCACTTAGGCAGCACTTTCTTGATATGGGCGTAATCCCTGGCGTGGAGGCTATGCTTATTAAATTTGCTCCCATGGGTGATCCAATGGAGCTTAGGATTCACGGTTATGAGCTTACACTTCGACTTGCTGATGCTGAACAGATTGTAGTGGAAACGGTTCAGTCGGAGAGTGAAATAGCTCATGAGGAAACTGCCCTAAAAGAGTCCGAAACTCACCACCCTGGACTTGGTGAGGGGGGTATCTATCACGATCATACGAAGGAGAAGAAGCTTCCGGAGGGGACACTTCTTACCTTTGCTTTGGCTGGAAATCAGAATAGTGGAAAGACTACGCTGTTTAATCAGCTCACAGGTTCCAATCAGCATGTAGGAAACTTTCCTGGCGTAACGGTTGATAGAAAGAGTGGTTCCATAAAGGAACACGATAACACTGAGGTTGTGGACCTGCCAGGTATCTATTCATTATCCCCATACACAGACGAGGAAATCGTATCCCGGCAGTATATCATTGGCGAAAAACCAAAGGGTATCATAAACATTGTGGATGCAACAAATATAGAGAGAAATCTTTACCTTACTATGCAGCTTATTGAGCTGGACATTCCTATGGTTCTTGCTCTCAACATGATGGATGAGGTAAGGGGAAATGGTGGCTCTATCCGTATCAATGCTATGGAGGCTCTTCTGGGTATCCCTGTAGTACCTATATCTGCAGCAAAGAACGAGGGTGTTGATGAGCTTGTAAGCCATGCGCTCCATGTGGCCAAGTATCAGGAGAGTCCAGGCAAGAAGGACTTCTGTGATGAGTCAGATCACGGTGGAGCGGTACACAGATGTCTGCATGGAATCATGCACCTTATCGAGGATCATGCCAAGAGAGCAGAAATACCTGTAAGATTTGCAGCTAATAAACTCATTGAAGGTGATCAAAGGGTATTTAACGCACTGCAGCTCTCTGAAAATGAGAAAGATATGGTTGAGCATATCATTGTTCAGATGGAAGAGGAAAGAGGTCTCGATCGTTCAGCAGCTATTGCAGATATGAGATTTTCATTTATCAATAAGCTGGTTAAAGAAACTGTTGTAAAACCGGCTGAAAGCAAGGAGAGGGAACGAAGTGAGAAGATAGATAAAATACTTACAGGAAAATTCACAGCAGTTCCTTCGTTTATCGCAATAATGGCAGTAATAGCATTTCTCACCTTCAACAGTGCTGGAGCATGGCTTCAGGGACTTTTGGAGTCGGGAATCGGCTTCGTAACAGATAAGCTGGATGCAGCACTCACCAGCTGGAATGTAAACGATGTTATTCATTCGCTGATTATAGATGGAATTTTCAGCGGAGTAGGAAGCGTGCTGAGTTTCCTGCCTATTATTATTCTGCTATTTTTCTTTTTGTCACTCCTTGAGGACACAGGGTATATGGCAAGAGTTGCATTTGTTATGGACCGCCCGCTTAGAAAGCTGGGACTTTCGGGACGAAGCATAGTTCCTATGCTGATAGGCTTTGGTTGTTCAGTTCCAGGGGTAATGTCCAGCCGAACGATGCCATCTGAAAGGGACAGGAAGCTGACAATTATGTTGATCCCATTTATGAGCTGTACTGCAAAGTACCCAATCTACGGCTTCCTGGTTGCAGCATTCTTCCCTGGAAAGGGCGCACTGGTGATTATATTGCTTTACTTACTTGGTGTTATAGTAGGAATTATTACTGCTCTTATCTCGAAGAAGTTTTTCTTCAAGGGTGAGGCCGTACCATTTGTTATGGAACTTCCAAATTATCGTATGCCAGGTGCTCGAAATGTGGGACAGTTGATGTGGGAGAAGGCAAAGGATTTCTTGGTGAAGGCCTTCACCATAATATTTGTTGCAACTATTGTGATTTGGTTCCTTCAGACCTTTAACCTACATCTTGGACTGGTTGCAGATCCGTCAGATAGCATCCTTGCACAGATAGCAGGCTTTATTGCGCCAATCTTTGCACCTCTTGGTTTCGGTGACTGGAGAGTGGTAACAGCGCTTATCACTGGCTTTATGGCGAAGGAGAGTGTAGTATCAACGCTTACGATACTGACAGAAGGTAATATCGCAGGCTTTATCGCACCAGCAGCAGCTTTGTCACTTCTTGTATTCTGCCTGCTTTATACACCATGTGTTGCAGCTGTTGCATCCGTAAAGCGTGAGCTCGGTGGTAAACATGCTTTAATTATGGTAATACTTCAGTGTGGAGTAGCATGGCTGGTGTCATGGCTGGTATATATGGTTGCTTCGG
>CACZRU010000278.1 GCA_902783605.1 uncultured Lachnospiraceae bacterium | reverse complement strand
TTCTGTATATTGCCTTTTCGAATTTTCAGCATATAAAATATCCATATTTCCCCCTGCAAATATGCACTTTTACTTATGACATTTATGTCATCTTATGACATACGGATTGCTCCATTTTAACTTTTAACACTTATGTCAAATATAATATCGCCATAATAATTTTTATATATAAATCTTTAGTTTTATGTTAAAATCTTTATATCACACTTACCATGAGGTAATACCATGAACACAGATAAGCGACTCATCAGCTTTGATGAGATAAGAGAGCTTCTGCACACCCACGCAGAAAGCGGATTTATTCATACAACCTATCAGGAGGAAAGTCTTCGATTCAATCTACTCATGAATGGAGATCCAAGAGCTGTGGATGAATCTGATAAGCTGATAAACCCTAAGATTCAAGGTACTCTTTCGAAGGATCCAGTAAGAAATATACGATATCTTTTTATTGTTAATACAGGTCTTGCTTCCAGATACATGATTGAAGCAGGAGTCCCACAGGAAACAGTTTATTCTATCAGTGATATATATATTCAGAAGGCTGATATCACAGAAACTGTGGAAGAACTTGTTTCTCTTAATCATGAGGTGTGGACTGTATTTGTTGAAACCGTCCAGAAATATAAAAAAGAGAGCCTGTACTCAAAGCCGATTTTATCGTGCCTGAATTACATAGACTCTCATTTTAACGAAAAGATTACTCTTGAACAGGTTGCAGAGATAGTTAGGCTAAATCCCTGCTACCTTGCAACATTATTTAAAAAAGAAACTGGTCAAACCTTCGGAAATTATATTATAGGTATCCGCATAGAGACCTCCAAGGCGCTGCTGACACAGACCGATTATTCATACTCACAGATAGCCTACTCTCTTGCCTTCAGCTCCCAAAGTCATTTTACCAAAACCTTCAGGGCCCATACAGGTTATACCCCAAAGGAATACAGGATGACTTTCTACAACGCCAATATTTCCGGCACAAGAGTGTGAAATAGAGACACTATCCCTTTATGATTCTCTTACTTGTGAAATATGTCACCAGGAAGTATCCACCGTAGATTACCACAATAATTAAGGTTGTGATAAAGATTGCAAATCCCATACCATCTGATACAAATATCTGGAGTATTTTGCTGGAAGCCTTTAGTCCAAAGATTGAGTGGATCACTGCCAGCAGCATCGGGAAGAAGAAAAACATTCCAATCTGTTTAAAGAGTGCCCGGTCGAGCATCTTCTCATCAGTACCGATGCGACGAAGAACAGCAAAGCGTTCAATGTTATCTGCAGATTCTGAAAGCTCCTTGAGCGACAGAACGGCTGCACTTGCAATGAGGAAGATAATCCCAACATAAAGACTGACAAATGTTGCCATAGCTCCCAGCCCTATGGAACCAGCTTTCATTATATCCTTTGATGTATAAAAGATATACCAATCATCCCACGAAGTATCCTTCTTTTGAAAAGTAGTCTCTACAAAGCTTTCAACATATTCCTCCATATCTTCTCTGGCTTCTGTAGTATCTGCTACATAATCAGCTATTATATAGTTTTCAAGTACTTTTGCCCCTTCTACAGCACTATCTGGAACTATGATCACTCCTTCATTACTCTTATTTATATTAAGCTGAACTTCTCCTATCATGCACTTTGAATATGCAGGTCTCAGTTCATTTCCTCTATAATTTATTACCATTCCGGATGCTAATGCATCATTCCTTGCTTTTACCACTGGATCCAGCGAACATACTATGGCATACTCGTCATCTGCAAGTTCAATAGTTTCATTTCCAAATTCTTTAGCAAACTTATTATATTCAGAAAGTGCCATAACAGTTTCGTCCGAATCCTCTGTAACAAAGGTATACAAATTGAGAGCAGACTCTATATACTCTCCCATTGTATCTCCCATTGTAAGCCCTTCAGCATCATAACTATTATAGCTCACTATATCCTTCAGCCTATCAGTTTCAAATCCATTTTCTGTGAGCGCAGTCATTACATCCTTATCAGAAATATATA
>CACZRU010000277.1 GCA_902783605.1 uncultured Lachnospiraceae bacterium | reverse complement strand
GAATCAATCAGCTGCTGGGCAGCTCGTCCCGACATACCGCCATGGCTAACACTCCATTTATTTGCCAAAGCTAGAAGCTCTTCATCTGAAATGTTCAGCTTGTTCTCGGCTGAACCATCCAGTCCCAGATCAGCCAGTATGCTATCACTGCCTTTTTCTGCACTACTCTGCTTAGCCCTTACTCTCTCAGCCAGCTTCTTTACGATTTCCTCGTAACCCTTCTTATCTGGACGCATGTACGGAATTGTCACACCAAATCTGCTTACAAGTGAAAGCTTCTCCTGAAGGGTATCTGAACGATGCTTATCCAGTTCCACATCATTTGTATCATTCCAAGTCTCTCTTATGAGATTTCTTCTATTAGATGTGGCATATATCAGCACATTATCAGGTCGGGTCTCAAGTCCACCCTCAATAACTGCTTTCAGATATTTATACTCAGTCTCATTTTCTTCAAATGAAAGATCATCCATATAAATGATGAATCTGTAATTTCTATTTTTGATACTGGAAATGAGTGGCGCCAGAAGCTTCATCTGATGCTTATAGAGCTCGATCATTCTCAGTCCATCATCATAATATTCATTTATCAATGCTTTTATGCTGGTGGATTTACCAGTTCCAGCATCTCCAAAAAGGAGCACATTATTTGCAGGGCTGCCATCAATGAAGCTCTCTGTATTTTCACGAAGTCTTTTCTTCTGAACCTCGTAACCAACCAGATCATCCAGCATCAATTTACTTGTATTCTTGATAGGAGTACAGCTGATGCCTCGACCGATCATGAAATCCTTCAGGTTCGACTGATTTGTATAATCTAATTGTACATTTTTATCTACCGTATTTGATGGAGTAAGATTCTCTGCAATCCTAAAGGCCGCATTTAGGCCCAGCATTCCCACACCATAAGCCTTGTAGAATTCCTTAACCAGATCCAGGAGCATTTCAGCTGCTGTATCATCAGCAGACTTATTCTTAAAGTTCTCAGGGAACTTCTTCTCCTCCTCATACACAAAGCTGATAGCTGTGATGGAATCACTGACATCCCGGACCTTCTTAGAAACACTTCGGTTGTAAACCTGGTGTCTTTTATGAACAGACTTATAGTCTGAAATGATAGAGAAACATTCTATTCCCAGCGTCCTCTCCAACTTCTGAAAATCATAGTTGAAGAGATGCATGAAAATCCTCATATCCTCTTTGGCAAAGCCATTTACGCTGCCTTCAACAGTAGCAGCTCTTTCAGCAGTAAGTGAAAATGGATTCTCATTTGTCACCAAAACATATGCAATATAATCATGCCACAGGTTCTTATCAAATCCATAATCTGTGGCGATCTCAAGGAGACGATGAATCTCAGAATAAATCCTGCTGATAAGTTCATCCTTATCATAATCTCCTTTATCGAAATCACGAATAATCTCGCTGATCTTGACTATAATACTATCCTCGCCCAGATCGCGATACATCATTAATTTTGGAAGTTCACGGTACATACTGCCTCCGATAATATAGCGTCTATACAAAAACGAAAGGTGTTATTCCTTCGATGGTTACTTACAAAAAACCATCTTATAGAATAACACCTTATGCCTTATCTTTCAAGGAATCAATCGTCTCTGAAGCTGTCTTCTTTTTAATTATTACAACTACTATTCCACCAACAAGAGCTGCACCCATTAATACCAATATTGTTATAAGCGCAATCTCATCTCCTGTTAACGGTCCATCTATAGATTTTTCTCCATCTCCAAATGGGTTCTTTACTGTCGCATCTGGTGCTTTGTTCTTATCCGATGGAGGTTCATTAAACTTATTACCTATATACTCATTTTGGAATTCGACCTGTGATGGTTTTTCTCCATTTCCATCAACTACCTCAATACAGCCAAATGAGATTCCATCATCTCCATTTATTATATATACCCTGACTGTATATTCAGTAGTATCCAGTTTATAATCCCTTGTCACATCACCACTGCCTGAACCCCGCTCCTGCTTCAATTTATATTCATAAATTCCAAGAGCAGTATATCTTATATCATACTTTCCCTTTGAAGCCTCATCTCCTAGCAGAATGTTAAGTTCAAGATTATCTGTCCCTTTAAGCGTGAATCCAAAACTTCCACTATATCCCTCAGGAAGAGGTTCATTTCCGTTCTTGCCTTTAAGCTCATAGCTGCAAACAAGCTCGTTGTCCTGATACTCTTTTCCCGAGTATTCAAATATCTGACTTATAGACAGCTTAGGAACATTGATAACATCTGCTCGAGCTTCTAAACATGGATATATTGTACATAATAGCACAAAAATAAGAGTCAGCAGAATAAAGCTCCTATTCATTTTTTTCAACCGATACCCCCTCCTTTCCAAAACTTGTAAATAATGACAGAGCGAAAAGTCCTATCATAAGCGGAGTCCATTTATCTATTATCGTTAATGGTAAACGCAGGTCTTCAGTAATTATAAAAGTCATAATTCCACAAACCGCAAAAATAATACTCACAAGAGTTCTCCAATTTTTAGATAACCCCCGACTACCATTTATCTTTTTTATTCGCTTATAAAGCTTTCTTCTATTTGTTGCAATCGCTAAGGAAATATATATACTAGCCAGCACGCATATAAGATTCAGTACTGCCCAGTGCTTCTTTTCTCCATGTCCTTCTGCAGTAAAATGATCTTTTACTGTTGTGGTTTCATGACTCTTTAAATACGCTTCATTGGCAGGACTCATTTTTGCAAATAACACTATTCGTCCATCTGTCGTACTGGATGAACAAGTTGATAATGCCACAACATGATCAACCGTTGTTAGATCCATATCCAAACTTGCCCTACTGTGCTTTTTCATATACTCCAAAACTGAAGAAATATCGCCATCCTTCTTACTATTTACATCATATATGTCTTTCTCATATGCATTTGTAGAAACACATGCAAATATATCAAGTCTGTATATCATATTTGGTGTAACGAGCGCACCCTCTTTATGCTTATCCAGGTAATCTAGAGAGCTAAACTCATCAATCCCACCAAACATAGCGCCATTATCCATATGATGCCCATAAATTAAATTATAAGGATCACTAAAATCTTTTTCGTTTTCAGAAGTCAGGAAAATAGACCCTGAGAGCTTAAACTCTCCATAAACATCTTTATTAAGATATTCCATATCATCCTTTCCTTGAAGAATTGGATAGTCAATATTTGTATCATATATTGTGAGCCAGCCAGCAACATCTTCGTTAATAGCACGAAGTTCATCAAATGTAGGTTCCTCACCTTCTTCAACATTTGGACGATATCTAAGTAAATCCCATGAGATAAATGCTGTCTTGTCACTATAAAACATATCCCACAGAACATAAAGGCTGAAAACTAGAAGTATGGTAACCAATAGAGCAGTAACTGTTCCAACAATATATTCCAAAACAGTAAGTATTCCATCTATAATTGATTTATTATTTTGTTTTTTTGCTCTTTTATTTCTGCTCACAGGCTATTACCGCTATATTCCATCTCGTCTCAAAACTGATATTACCAATCCATCTATTTCAGACTGTTTAACCGTACCAAAATAACGACTATCCTCACCACCCTCACGCATATCCACTAATACAAAGTATTCATTCTGTCCAATGGTCAGGGGATACTCGACAAATCCTTCATATCGGGGCGTCGAATAATAAATACCACCCTCATAGATGGAATTACCATTTACTATAACTCGTTCATCGTCGGATATTTCTATGGTATCTCCACCTTTGGCAACAATTCTTGCAACATACTTTGTATCATTCTTGTGAAAAGTAATGACATCATCTTTTTCCAGCAAAGTATCAAGCCGATAATACATAATGAGATCACCAGCCTTAAGACTAGGATTCATATCTCCATTGGGAACTGTTGTTATTCCTATAATCCAGAAAAACACAACCCAAACCGCCAGGATAAAAACTAGAATACGAACCCCTAATCCTTGGATTCTTCTAATTCTTCGACGATGTATCCTGGCAGTTCTATCATCATGTACATCAACTGAATCAATTCCCAAAGCTTTAGTATCCTTTAGTGTCTTACTAGCTTTAGCATCTTCGATTTCATTTGTTATGTTTGTTTCTTTACTACTCATTTATTCCTATGCTTCGTCTAATTCTTCGCTTCTCTTTCGACTAATTACGATACTTGCAATAAGTATTACTGCTACTACTGCCATAGCAATATATGGAAGGAATCTTCGAACAATACCTGTTGGTGAAACTGATTCAAGATTATTCTCCCAAACCACAGACCTCATAGAAGTTGTAGTTGCTTCTGAATATAAATCCGTACGTAATCCATAGTTTGTAACCGCTCCAGCAGAAATATTGGCTCTCCCATTTTTTACAACAGAATCAGAATCAATAAGTGTCACTTTATCATTTGTATTTCCTGAAATAGGAAATCCTTCCGCTTTTACTACATAAGTATCATCTGTATTATTTGTTTCTTCATAAGCAACTGTTGCAAATGGAGTAAGTCCTTTTATAACATAGGTATCATCATTTTTAAGAGTAATGCTCTGGCTTCCGGCTGTTGAAGAACTAAGCGCAGCATCATTCTCTGCAACATAATATGTATGCTGTGTACTTCCTGTACTTCCATCTTTATTATTTATTGTTACTGTAAATGGGAATTCATGTGTTTTATCTGCTAATGCTCCTGTAGTCTTTTTAGTTATTGAAATATTATAAGTTCGATAAACATCTGTATTAGTAAATCCTTCAGTCTTTGTATCTGGATCTGTCGCAT
>CACZRU010000276.1 GCA_902783605.1 uncultured Lachnospiraceae bacterium | reverse complement strand
TGTGGTGGGTAGTAAGCAGGTGGAAGATCGCCGTAGTCATCTTTGCCATAAGTGCCAGTAGCTCCGCCATAACCGCCAGGAGCTGCGCCGTATCCGCCAGGAGCACCAGGACCACCTGGGAATGCTGGAATATAATATGGCTGAACATTTGGTCCGAAATGTTTTCCTCTTATCTCAAGGAAGAGTTCTGCCTCAGATGCATAAATATATGGATTTGTCCAGAAGATTCCGAGGAGACCGCAAGTAAAAACATTCAGGAGATGCCAGCCGATGAATGAAAGCTGGAATACGAAGGTTGCCCCTTTATAACCATTCATCATCATCTTACTCTGGCTGATAGCATCCTTATATCCAATATGTGGATCCTCAGATAAGATATAGTCTACAAGATAATACTCATAGCCCTTGTAAATAGGAAGAGCTAAAAGCAGAAGTCCGAAAATATAAAAACCGAAGAATCCCCAAAGACCTGTATAATCCAGGTTTTTCATAAGATAAACAACTCCACCAATGAAGCATATGTAAGTTGGAATAGACCAGAGTGCTAAGAAAAGGTCTTTCATAAAGGTTGACTTTACTATATCTAGATATTGGCCTTTTCTAAATCCAAAGCCCAGTTCACCAAACTGCGGTTTCTCAAATGAGTTTATGACGAAATATCGCCGACACCCAATAGATAGTGGTCTTTTTACAAAGTACATAAATGCAAGAGCAAGTACGAATACAACAACAAAGATAGTGATCATTATTGGACCGAAGATTGCTAAGAATTCATCTGTATAGTCATTACCGCTGTCACCATGATCTTCATCAAGTTCATCAAGAAAATCGAAATCGTCGTCATCGAAGATGTCAGAATAATCATCATCATTGCTGTAGCTGCTTCCAGAGTTGTTGGATAATGAGTTAAAACTGTTACGCATTCCACTTACTGATGAACTGCCGGAACTGCCAATACACCAGGCAAGGATAAATGCAACAAGAACACACATCCAGTAATTTCTCTGAAAAGCATTTTTACCTTTTGCTTTCAGATAAGGTCTGTCAATCATATTTCACCTCCACAAAAAATTAAAATAAATGACTTTAGATTTGGAGCAAAGCTCAAACAAATCTTTTTGATTATACGATAAAAGGGGCAAAATGTAAACTTACACAAATTAACAGAATTCTCATCTGGCTGGTATTGTCAAAAAAATAACAATGATTTAAAATAATAAATAGATTTAAATAAATCAGATTAGTTTAATATGTCTGATTTATTGATTCTTATATGGCACTAAGAATCATGAAGATGTAAATTGATAAGGGGTAGGAGAATGTATTATTTCATAGTAAATTACACTGGCGGAAGTGGCAAAGCAAAGAAGACATGGGACAGGGTACATTTTCTGTTGAAGCAGAAGAATATAGAGTATAAGGCGTATGTGACAAAATATGGTGGACATGCGTCGGAATTGGCAAAGAGAATTTCCGAACTTGATGAAGATGATATTCGTCTGGTGGTTGTTGGCGGGGACGGGACTATTAATGAGGTCCTGAATGGAATCACAGATTTTGATAGAATTCGTTTTGGAGTAATACCAACGGGCTCTGGAAATGACTTTGCAAGAGGAATGGGTATTCCTAAGAATACGGACGAAGCATTGGACAAGATTTTATCATCCACGAGAGGGGTGAATATAGATCTTGGTGAAGTAACGACTGAAAATGGATATAAGAGAATCTTCGGTATCAGTTCCGGAATTGGACTTGATGCTATAGTATGTAAGAAGATGCTTAATTCAAAGACCAAGAATGCACTAAATAGATTCAAGATTGGTCATTTTGCATATATTATACTCACAATAACTACGCTGTTCAGCATGGAGACATATAAGGTTAAAGTTTGGATGAAGCTTCGCGATGAAGATGGTGGAGAACAGTCCCTCAGCTTTAAGGATCTCATCTTTCTTGCTGCTATGAACTTCCCTGCAGAAGGTGGTGGAGTTCCAATGAACCCAACTGCAAAGTCAGATGACGGTATGCTTTCAATATGTGCAGTAAATGGAATTCCTAAGTGGAGAACCTTCCTTATGCTTCCTGTACTTATGAAGGCAAAGCACACAGGTAAGAAAGGCTTCCTGCTTCAGGACGTAGAATATCTGGTGTTCGATGCAGACCGTCCTATGGTGCTTCACGGTGACGGAGAGTACCTGGGTGACGAAAAGCACATCGAGATGAGAGTACTGAGAACAGTACTGAATGTTATGGTGTAAAATATTACAAAATATCTGACAGCTTCTTTGAATAGAAGAAGTCATGAATCAAATCGTGGTATTCTTTCCACATTGGAAGGGTTTTGCATTTCTTCTTTCTGTCGCATTTGTATTTCTTATCTGAAAGACATGCGACAGGAGCGAGAGG
>CACZRU010000275.1 GCA_902783605.1 uncultured Lachnospiraceae bacterium | reverse complement strand
TTTTTTATAGCTCTTTCGCAGAGATAGATACATAGAATGGTACAACTGGAAGCAGGTCCTCACTATATACATTTGCATCCAGTGGACTGTCACTCCAGGCGTAGCTGATTGCTTCTGCATCCTTTGGATATTTCACCTTCACCCTGTTATCACCTGCAAGCTCTGCATCAGCTGCAAATGACTTTTCATCCTTCCAGTAACAGAAACCAATCACCTTTGTTTCATCTCTATCTTCTTCGATCAGAGCATCTATAGCATGACTTAGTATCAGTTTAATACTATCATCAAATATTACTTCAGCTTCTAATTCATCAGAAGCCTCATTTTCGCCCTTACCATCAGCAGCCTGGCCAAAGATCACATCCTTCTTTTCTGGTCCAGGAATATATTTTGATCTGCCATATACCAGGTCCTCAGCAGCTAGAGCAGCCCTTCTTCCAACCTCCTTCTTGTTAGTTGGATGAAGATCATTAAACTCACCCAGGTCATAAGCCTGAATCATCGCTGTATTTGGAAGCTCTGTACACTTCCTCTGTTCCTCAGTAAGAAGGCAGCGACGGCCATAGTATCCGGCTCTGTTACCATCATTAAAGGACGCCAGCTGAACAAACATAAATGGCAGGCTGTCGTCTCCCCAAAGCCTTCTCCAGTCCTTGATAACAGCTTCAAACTCATCCTTATATGTAGCATAATCATCCACATTTGATTCTCCCTGGTAGAAGAAGAATCCTTTGTTCTTTACCCTTCTCAGCGGATAGATCATACAGTTATAAACACCTGTTGCCTTGTAAGAGAAGAAGGTCATATTCTCAATAAATGGCATCTCCTTTGCTACTGTATACTCCCACTCGCCTGCGAGAGATACGGTCTCTCCATCAGGTCGCTTCAGCATATAGTGCTTTCCAATACCTGGCATAAAACCACCCTCTCGTCTAAAGACAAGAAGTCTTATCTCAACAACATTTTTACCTTCCTTAAGAAGTCCCTTCGGAACCTTATAAATTCTAGGTGGATAGAGGTATCCAGTCTCGCCCACATACTCTCCATTGACATAGACCTTATCCGAATCAATGATAGCTCCAAGATAAAGCTTTACCTCTTCCTTGTCCCAGCCGGCAGGAAGTTCAAACTCCTTCTTGAAGTAAACCGCAAGGCATTTACCTCCAAGCGGTGTTCCCTCAAAAAATCCAGGCACATTAAATGTACCACTTGGTCTGCTTGATAGATCCACTTCAAAGGATTTATCAGCATCCTCTCTCCAGGCCATATCCTCAGCCTGTTCTCTCTTCTGAGTCTCCTGAACCCACTCATCATTCTGGCACTCTTCGAATTCCTTTACATGAAGACCAAGTCCTCGCATAGTCTCCTCGCTGACCCAGGACTTGACTGGCGTGCCACCAATAGCAGTATTATAAATACCTACTGTCACATTTTCTTTCTCACTTATTTCCTTCGCGATGAAGTAGGCTACAGCACCAAAGTCAAGGATTTCAGGCATCTTCGCATACTTCCATGAACCACTTTCTATCATTTCTTCAGTATTATGGAAGTTAAACTTTTCAGGCACCCTGAAGAAACGGATATTCATATTATCTGTGGACTTAATCTCCTCTGCGTATCGCTCCATGGTACGAGCAATTGGAAGCTCCATGTTGGACTGACCACCACAAACGAAGACATCACCAAATGTGATATGTTCAATGGTCTGCTTCTCTGCATCATCATCCCAGATTGTAAGACTGAAATCACCACCTGCCGGATGCTTTGGAAGCTTTACTTCGAAATATCCATTTTCATCTGCCTCTACTTTTTCCTCAAAAGCTTCAGTCTCTTTATCTTCAGCTTCTATTTGAGCTTCTATTTGAGCTTCTAATTGAGCTTCTTTTTGAGCTTTTTGAAGCAAAACAGAAACACTGCCCTTAGCATAGCCCCAGATAACATTTTCTTCTGTATCTCTCTGAAAAACCATATAATCACTAAATATATTAGATAATTTAATCATAGCTTCTCCTTCTAATCTAACCCAATACTTTCTTAAGCTGTCTTCTAACCGCTCCCGGTCCAGCCAGCATTTCCACAAAATGATCCTTTATCTTATCCCCCAGATCATCTGTTTCAAAAATATTGATTCCAAAAAGATCATCCTTACTTAATATCCAGTTAACACCAGACATATCCACATTCTCAGTTCCAAGAGTTATTCCGTCCAGTGCACTCCTTACAACCTCAAGCATTGGATCAGGACTAAGTTCCATAGCATTTCCTTCATCGTCCACACCAATCAGGTACCTGAGCCATGCAGCAAGAACAAATGGAATAATCTTCATATCATCTGCTCTGCCCTTTTCTTCATATCCCCTAATAGTTTCACCAAATCTAATAGCCAGCTTCTGACTGGTATCCGTTGCAATTCTCTGAGGTGTATCAGGAAGATATGGATTAGGAAGTCTCTCCTCCAGCACCTCTTTTATAAAGTCATCCGGACTTATAATTCCTGGACTTATTACAACCGGCATTCCTTCCTCACCCAGCTTATAAGCAAGAGTCCTTAGATCATCATCCTTCATCTCGTCCGCAATCTTCGTGAAGCCCAGAAGACATCCCGTAATTGCAAGCGCCGTATGAAGTGGATTGAGGCAGGTCATAACCTTCATCTTTTCAGCCTTATTTACGATGTCACGGGTAGTCATGTAAACCCCTGCATCCTCAAGTGCTGGTCTGCCATTTGGAAATGAGTCTTCTATCACCAGATATCCTGGAATTTCTGCATTTACAAATGGAGCAATAAATGTGTGTTTCTCCGTAACGATCGGCGCCATATCCTCTATTCCAAGACTGGCAAGCTCTTCAGCTATACTGCTGTCCGGTCTTGGAGTAATCTTATCAATCATGCTCCAAGGGAAGCTTACTTTAGTTTCATCAGATATGTATTCAACAAAACCGTCACTAACAAATCCCCTCTTCATCCATTTTCTGGCGATGAAGATTACTGCATCACGCAGCTTCTGTCCATTCTGACTGCAGTTATCCATACTTACAAGTGCTATTGGATGTCCACCAGCCTTATATCTTTCGCGAAGCATGGAAGTTACAATACCCATAGCAGTCGATGTATTCTTAGGACCGGCAACTATGTCCTTCTCAATCACAGGAAGCACATTTCCTTCGATATCCGTGCAGGCATAGCCCTTCTCAGTAATGGTAAATGATATCATCTGCAGAGACTTATCTCGTGCTAGATCCATAAGCTCAGCCTTATGCTCTTCATCCCCCTTAACATCACCAGCGATTCCTGCAGTCACTCTCTTTATGCTATTTCCGTCAGGTTTAAGACCGATAGAAAGTGTAAGCATATCATAAGGTTCGTATATCTTATCAATTATCTCACAGTCAAAGCATTCAGCTGCAATCACTCCTGTATCCAGCTTTCCCTGCTCGAGAAGGCTGTCA
>CACZRU010000274.1 GCA_902783605.1 uncultured Lachnospiraceae bacterium | reverse complement strand
ATTTTGCATTTCTGCTGGAATTGATTCCTGATCATCACGCTTTTTTGCATGCATGAGATATTCAATATTTCCTTCAGGTCCCTTGACTGGAGAAAAGTCTAATCCCAGGATTTCATAACCTGATGCAGTGGTAAAGTCTACTACATTTTTAATAACTTCCTCGTGAACCTTTTTATCTCTTACAACGCCCTTCTTTCCAACCTTCTCACGCCCCGCCTCAAACTGTGGTTTGATCAAGCATACAACCTGAGCATCCTCAGTCAGTAGTTCTCTCAGTGGCGGAAGAACCTTGGAAAGAGAGATAAATGATACATCCACCGAAGCAAATTCTATCTTATCATCTATATCATCAGGAGTAACATACCTGATATTTGTCTTTTCCATGCAGACAACTCTTTCATCATTCCTGAGTTTCCAGGCGAGCTGTCCATATCCCACATCAACAGAGTATACCTTGCTGGCTCCACACTGAAGCATGCAGTCTGTAAAACCACCTGTTGATGCACCAACATCCATACATACTTTATCTGTCAGCTCAATAGGAAAACTCTGCATGGCTTTCTCCAACTTGAGTCCGCCTCTGCTGACATATTTTAATGTTTTTCCTCTAACTTCAATCTCTGCAGTTTCTGAGAAATTACTGCCTGCCTTATCCTCTTTCTCACCATCAACATATACAATACCTGACATGATAATGGCTTTAGCCTTTTCTCTAGACTCAGCCAATCCCTTTTCCACCAGCAGAAGATCTAATCTTTTCTTACTCATATTTAAATATTTAAATCCTGTTTATAATCATTTTTATTAATTATTTAGTTACCCCGTTTGCTGAACGAAGCGAATATTCTATATAAAGATTTATTATTTCTTATTTAATACTTATTTTAGATAAAATGTCTTCATAGATACTATCCGCATCCAGATGCTGCTCTTCCTTCAGCTTCTTAACACTTCCATGCTGAAGAGTCTCAGAATCTATGCAATAGTGAAGCAACCTGCAGGAATAATCACTAGAAGCAATCTCGTAAGCAACCGCCTCTCCCATACTTCCTTTTTTGATACTTTCCTCCAAAACAGCAATATAATCATAATCCTTAAGTGTTTCTCTAATTCGGTCCGCATCTATAGGATTGATAAATCTCGCATTAATCAATTCCGGCTCATAACCAGTTTCAACCTTCAGCCGGTCTCTCACTTCAACAGCTGTACTCACCATACTTCCAACAGCAAAAAGCGCAACAGACTTACATTTAGCTTCTCCAAACTGAGAGCTGAAGTTTATAACCTCAGATTTACCTGTAATAAACTGGAACTGCTTGTCATCAAGCCCTGTATATGCAGCACCCTTAGGATATTTAATTGCAACCGGACCATCTGCTGAAAGGGCATATTCCATAGCATGCTCCAGCTCCCTGGCTCCCTTCGGTGCAATAACTGTTAGTCCAGGAATACTCCTCAGGTACGAAGTATCATATATACCCATATGGGTTTCGCCGTCCTCACCGACTATTCCAGATCTGTCTATCATAACAATTACATGAAGCTTCTGAAGTGCCACATCGTGTAGGAGTTGATCATAGCCTCTCTGGAGAAATGAACTATATATCGCCACAAATGGCACATATCCACCTTTAGCCAGTCCTGCTGCAAAGGTGAGTGCGTGCTGCTCAGCTATTCCAACATCAAAGCTCCTGTCTGGATAAGCCTTCTGAAAAGCCCTTACTCCTGTACCTCTGGACATGGCGGCAGTGATAGCAACCACTCTTTTGTCCCTTGCTCCCAAAGCCAAAAGCTTCTTTGCAAAAACATCGGTGTAACACTCAACCGTTTTAGGATTCCTTGCCTTTCCAGTTTCTGGATCAAATGGACCAACCCCATGAAAATGCTCCGGATATCTTTCTGCTATCTTATAGCCCTTACCCTTTACCGTCTTGATATGAACGATTACTGGACGGTTCAGCTTAAATGCGTCCTCAAAAATCTCCACCATCTGCTCAGTGTCATGGCCGTCAATAGGACCAACATAGGTGATACCCATATCACCGAACATAACACCTGGAACAAACAGATTTTTGATAGAATCCTTCGACTTCTTAATTCCCTTTGCCACTTTATGACCAACAGTAGGAATATCAAGGAGCGCATTTTCAACATTAGACTTCAGTTCATTATACGACTTGCCGACACGAAATTTACTCAGACTGCTGGAAAGCCCGCCGACATTCTGAGAAATCGACATCTCATTATCATTCAGTATTATGAGACAGTTAGACTTCAGTGTAGAAATCTGATCTAGCGCCTCAAATACCATACCACCTGTCATAGAACCATCGCCAATGACAGCACATATCTTCTCATTTGAACCTCTCAGTTCCCTGGCCTCTGCAAGACCAATTGCTGCAGAGATTGAAGTCGAACTGTGGCCCGTGTTAAATGCGTCACATTCTGACTCGCAGGACTTTGGGAAGCCACTAATCCCACCATACTGTCTCAACCTATAGAAGTCATCCTTCCTTCCGGTAAGAATCTTATGTGTATAGGACTGGTGACCTACATCATATATTATCTTGTCATTTGGGAGATTCATACACAAATGAAGAGCCATAGTTAATTCTACCGCTCCAAGATTAGACGCAAGATGCCCACCTGTTTTTGAAACATTAGAGATAATAAACTTTCTAATCTCCTCAGCCAGAACAGGCATTTCGGACATGCTTATATTCTTTATATCATTTTCTTTATTTATTCTATCAAGTACACTCACGGTGCAAAGTACCCCTGGTATTTCTATTTCTAAAATTCTCTGTTAATCATGCTCTCGATAAGCTCTGTCAAAAGATCAAGTGCATCATTCTTTGTAACAAGCCCAGCTATAATCTTTATAGCTTCCTTCGACTTTCTCTCAACAAAAGCCTTTGATTCTTCCAAGCCATATTCATCAACATAAGTATTCTTCTCATTTCGAGAATCCTGATGAACTTCCTTGCCAAGCTTGTCGGCATCACCTATAACATCCAGGATATCATCCTGAACCTGAAATGCCATTCCCAGTGATCTTCCAGCCTCTTCTAGAAGCATTACATCTCTCTCCGGCGCACCAGCAAGAATACCACCTATCATAAGTGGTGCCTCGATGAGCGCACAGGTTTTGTTCTTATATATGTAATCTCTATCTTCAGACGAAATCTTCTTTCCTGACAGCTGAACATCCAGAGCCTGTCCGCCCAGCATACCATTTATACCTGTCTTTCTAAGCAGTGTATCCATAGCATTTGCATACCCGGAAATGAGTATCGCATAGTTATCAATATTCTTATCAAAGCTTATCTGCTTAAGAAGCTCATTTTGATGAATCATAATGCTTCGGCTCACTATCTCGTAAGCCAGATTAAGCAGTGCATCTCCTGCCAGAATAGCAGTTGATTCACTGAACTCCACATGTACTGTTGCTCTTCCACGACGAAGTGTATCATTGTCGAGTGCAGGAAGGTCATCATGTATAAGAGAATGTGTATGTATCATCTCTATCGCGGTCATAAAGACACTTTCCATAGGAAATAGTCCTTCTAACTCCTCAGCATACTTATCCCTGTCAATCATATCTGGCACACCGTTGAAGTACGACAAATACATCATATATGTCAGATATAACAGTGTCGGTCTTATCCTCTTACCACCAGATGACATGGCATAATTCATAGCCTTTACTATCTCTGCTGGGTAGTCATCCTCCTTCGGAAGGAGGTTCATAATCTCTGATTCTACATATTTCGTTATTTGACTAATGTCAACTGCGCTCATAATTTTTCCTTTTTTACACACATCTTTTAAATACACTGCTTTTATACACATCGCAGTTCATTAAAAAGCTGTGAACTTCTTATTTATTATAAATGTAAACACTCATATATTTATAAACTTACTTTTCTTCGTTAACAATTCCTGACAGTACACCATTAATGTACTTCGAAGAATTCTCATTGCAGAAGGTCTTCGACAGCTCGACAGCCTCATTTATTGCAACCTTCTCTGGTATATCCTCATCAAACTTAATCTCATAAACAGCCAGTCTTAGAATCGCAAGCTCCCCGAGACCAATTCTTTGAATTCTTCTTCCCTTGCTATGGCTAAGGATCATCTCATCGATTTCTGAAAGATGAGCCAGTATATCGTAGGCTTTCTTGTTAATATACTCTCTGTCCTCTTCACTTATTTCCTCGCCTTCCTCAACTTCGATTTCAGGCACTTCCTCGTCCTCAATATAGCTTTCCAGCTCAGTTTCTCCCATAAATGAATATTGGAAAATAGTCTGGAATATTCTTTCTCTTAACTTATGTCTGTTCATATTGATTTATTATCTCCTAGAAATAACTAATAATTTTTTTACTCACGAAAATCAATCCCTGATACTCTGACATTAATCACAGAGGTTTCAATGCCTGTCATAGTCTGAAGTGTCTGCTTAACTCTATCCTGAATTTCCTTTGATACATCCATGATATTATATCCAAACTTAACCTCAACGCTGACATTTATCTTTGCCTTTTCGTCCTCGTCATATTCAACGACAACGCCCTTTGAAAGATTATTCTTGCCAAGCTTTGCAACTATCTCTCTAGTTATATTACCTGTAAGCTTCGAAACGCCGTCAACCTCAGTTACTGCAAGACCTACTATACTTGCAACAACATCGTCAGCAATCTGGATCACTCCAGTATCTTCACTTTCTACTGTATGAATGTTCTCATTTATCTCAGCCATCTTATTACCTCCTGATTAATATATCTGATTAATATATCGGTTTCTTGACCATATACTATCTATTCATCTGATTCTGAGTCTGATTCCAAATCATCTTCTGATTCATCTTCTGATCCATTTTCAGTATCTTTAATTCTTTTCATTTTATCTTTAATGCTGTTCTTTTTACTCTCTTTTTTAATATCATTTTTAGCAGATTCTTCTTTGATTTCTTCAGCTATATGAGTTTCTTCGTGAACTTCTTCAGTCTCCTCATCAGGCGCTTTTGGAGAATTATTGATTGGAGCTT
>CACZRU010000273.1 GCA_902783605.1 uncultured Lachnospiraceae bacterium | reverse complement strand
TTAACAGATGGAGTTGTTAGATACGAAAGACTTGGAAGAGATAGAAAACAGGTTTCTATCTATCCAGTTGCTGAGTAATTAGTATCGTAAGTTATGGAGCTTTGTGAGAATCTCACAAAGCTCTTTTTGTACTATCAATTACTGAAGCAATCGATTTATGGGAGAATTATTATGGCAAATTTATTTGCAGATAGAGCGAAGATATTTGTAAGATCGGGAAAGGGTGGAGATGGCCATGTATCTTTCCGTCGTGAACTATATGTTCCTAATGGTGGACCAGACGGTGGAGATGGTGGAGATGGCGGAGATGTTGTCTTTGTTATTGATAAAGGTCTAAATACCCTTACTGATTTTAAGAATATAAGAAAATATAAAGCCGGTGATGGTGAAGAAGGTGGCAAGCGGAGATGTCATGGAAAAAACGGCAAGGATGTAGTAATCAAAGTCCCTCCTGGAACTGTAATCAAAGATTTTGAAACGGGCAAGGTTATTATAGATATGGCCGATCGGGAAGAACCATTTATCCTTCTTAGTGGAGGAAGAGGTGGAAAAGGCAATCAGCACTATGCCACCAGCACCATGCAGGCACCTAGATATGCTCAGCCTGGTCAGCCTGCGCTGGAGAAAACTATTACGCTAGAACTGAAAATGATAGCTGATGTAGGTCTTGTTGGTTTTCCAAGCGTTGGGAAATCAACTATCTTATCTAAGGTTTCGAATGCTAGACCTAAAATTGCTGATTATCATTTCACTACTTTGGTTCCGAATCTTGGTGTAGTAGGTCTTGGTGAGGGACGTGGATTCGTAATGGCTGATATTCCTGGTATTATCGAAGGTGCAGCAGAAGGAGTTGGTTTAGGTCTGGATTTCCTTCGACATATAGAAAGAACCAGGGTTCTGCTTCATGTTGTTGACGCTGCTTCTGTTGAAGGCAGGGATCCTATTAAAGATATCGATGCTATAACTGAGGAACTTCGAAGCTATAGTCCACAGCTGGCAGAGAGACCAACTATAATTGTGGCAAATAAATTAGATGTTCTTCCTGCCGAAGAAAAAGATAAGATTATTCAAAAACTCAAGGATAGATTTGAACCGGATATACCAGTTATTCCAATCTCAGCCGCAACTGGGGAGGGAGTAAAGGATATGCTTGAAACAGCATATAAGATGCTTGAAACTGCGCCGATGGATGTTATGGAATTTACTCCAGAAATATCTCTTGAAGAATATACATCCAGAGTTGAAGAACTTCCTTATACAGTTGAGAAATCTGAGGATGAGGATGGTGTATTCCTCGTTGAAGGTCCAAGAATCGAAAAAATGCTTGGTTATACCAATCTTGAGGATAATAAGGGATTCAAATTCTTCCAGGATTTCATGGTGAAGAATGGCATTATAGATGAACTTAAAGCACTCGGAATTGAAGAAGGCGATACAGTAAGAGTGTATGGCTGGGAGTTTGAGTATCTAGAGTAACACGGTTCTAAAGATGTATAAATATAATACAATTCTTGAAAGCTTGCTTTCTAAGAATTGTAATTATATTTATACAACCTTGGAACAAGGTTGCTTAAAATCACATCGATTAAGCGTTTTCGAAGAAAACGGATAAGCACGAAGTGCGGCTTAATCGATTGATTTTATGCATCTTTAGAACGATATATATAAAGGAGTTAAAAATGACTACAAAAGATAGAGCATACCTTAAGGGGCTTGCCCAGAAAATAGATCCGATTCTTTCTCTTGGTAAATCTAGTCTTACACCAGAGTTTGTTGATGCAGCTGCAGAAGCCCTTAAAGCCAGAGAACTTATAAAGATAAATGTTCTTAAGAACTGCGTTGATGATCCTGGTACACTTGCGATAACTCTTGGGGAAAGAACAAGATCTGAAGTTGTTCAGGTTATTGGAAGAAAGATTGTTCTATATAAGAGGAATATGGAAAATCCAAAGATTTTATTTCCTGGTGAAAAGGTGAAGAAGAGTGCCACAAATAATTCAGATAGAAAACCAAATAAAAAATCAGTTAAAAAGCAAAGTGGAAAATCCGATAAAAAATAATAATTATTATGATGTAGGAATAAACAGTGGAGATGTTGCTATTCTAGGTGGTTCATTTAACCCTATTCACTGTGGTCATATTGCTATGGCTGAAGCTGCACATAAACAGCTTGGTCTGGATGTGGTTCTCATGCCTAATAAGACTACATATTATAAGGAAAATAAAGTCTTTGCACCTGATACGGATAGGATTAATCTGCTGGAAATTGTTGCATCAGAAAAGGAGTATCTGTTTTACAGCGACATGGAAATTCTTCGTGGTGGTATAACTCATACGATAGATACCATTAGAGAATTTTTAAAGGCAGATGAGAGCAGAAAGGTTTATTTTATTATTGGTGGAGATTCACTGGAATGGCTGGAAAGATGGGTTGAAGCTGATGCACTTCTTAAACTGACTTATTTTCTTACTGCAGTTAGGGGCGAAACTGATAGAGAAAAAACTAAATTAATAATTGAAAGAATATATAAGGAACATCCAGAGTCACATATTTCAATACTTGACATGGATGATATTCCAATTTCATCTTCTGATATTAGAAACAGAATAGCTGAAGGTGCATCAATAGAAGGATTGGTGCCTGATAAAGTTAGAGAATATATATATACTAGAGGTTTATATGCAAAAAACGATTAGTGTATATATAATTATGATAAATTCATAGGAGAATCGATATGGATAGAGCTGAAATGATTAAGAAGCTTAAACCAAAGCTTAACGAGAAGAGATTTATTCATTCAATTGGAGTAGAATATACAGCTGCCAATCTAGCATTTGTACATGGTGCAGATGTTAAGAAGGCAAGAATTGCAGGTCTCCTTCATGACTGTGCAAAATGTATTCCAACTGAAGAAAAACTCAAGAAATCCAAAAAGTTAGGTTTTAAGATTAATAGGAGTGAAAAGTCAAATCCGGATTTATTACATGGAAAGCCTGGTGCTTATTATGCAAGAGAAAAATATGGAGTCACAGATCCAGATATTCTTTCGGCGATAACTTATCACACAACCGGTCATCCTGGAATGAATCTCCTGGATAAGATAATCTTTGTAGCAGATTATATTGAACCAAACCGAAAAATGATTCGTGATCTGCCAGAGATAAGAAGAGAGGCGTTTCTCGATCTTGATAAATGTGTGATTCATATCTTAAAGAATACTCTTGATTATCTTGATGAAGGTGAAGCGGTAATAGATGAACTTACACAGAAAACCTATGATTACTATGTAAATAAAGAGTCATAATGTTTTTTACAACAAGAGGTATATATGAATAGAGAAGAAATGATGGTTGAATGTGCTGTTAAGGCGCTTTCAGAAAAAATGGGAAAAAATATTGTTTCTCTTCATGTTGGAGAAGCAACAATAATAACTGATTATTTTGTAATAGCTAATGGAAGTAATACTTCGCAGATGGATGCCATGATCGATGGTGTTGAAGAGGATATGAAGAAGGCTGGATATGAGCTGAAGACCAGAGAAGGCAGAACTCAGGGTGGCTGGGTACTTCTCGATTATAATGAAGTTGTGGTACATATTTTCAGTACGGAAATGCGTGAATTTTATGGGCTTGACAGTACTTGGAGAGATGTGGAAAAGAAAACCTACACTGATTGATTTATTCAGCTTATGATAGTATAATAAGTTGTTCTTACTAAGTATAGGAGAGTCTATATATGTTTAGAGCTGTAAATGAGTATATGGCGAAGCTGAATATTGTGACAGATGATACTGTTTTTGAGAAGATGAATTCTTTCCTTGAAAAGAATTCTAAAGTTGAAAGCTTTGCGATTAATATTAATTTCAATCGTTATATAGTTGATGTTAAGATGAAGAAATATTCCGTTGATAATGCAGATAAGCTCTTCAGGAAATTTGTTGAGGCGACTGCTTATCCTTATTCTCATGTCTCAGTAAGATACAATGAAGAAAACAGAGTGAGATATAGATTTGTTACTTGTCAGGAAAATAAGACGGGAGTATATATGGATATTATTTTTTCTGAGAAATAGTATCAAAGAATAGTTATTTAGAATATTTTTGGTTTATAACCAATTAGTAATTGCGAGGTATATTATGAGAGAAACTTTACTTTCAACACCAGAAGGAGTCAGGGATATATATGGAATTGAATGTGAGAAGAAGCATTTGGTTATCAGTAAGATTGAAAACATGCTTCATCTCTACGGAAATAAGGATATAGAAACTCCTACCTTTGAATATTTCGGTATTTTCAATTCTGATAAGGGTTCAGCTCCGTCAAATGAAATGTATAAGTTCTTTGATAGAAACAATAATACGCTTGTGTTAAGACCTGATTTTACCCCAAGTATTGCCAGATGTGTGGCAAAGTATTTTCCAGATGAAGAGCTTCCAATAAGACTCTGTTACAAAGGTAATACATATGCTAGTACAGAGCAGCATAAAGGAAAATTGGCAGAGATTACACAGCTTGGAAGTGAACTTATAAATGATGATAGTTCAGCGGCTGATGCGGAAACTGTAGCTTGCGTGATTGACTGTCTTAAAGCATCGGGACTTGAGGATTTTCAGATTGAGATCGGAGAGGTGGATTATTTTAAAGGGATAATCGAGGATGCAAAGCTGGACGAAAATACAGAGAATAAGATTCGTGATTATATACAGATCAAGAACTTCTTTGGCCTTTCAGAATATATTTCTGAACTTGATATTGCAGAAGATGTAAAGAAAAACCTTAACAGCCTTTCGTCAATGTTTGGTGGTCTCGATATGCTTGAAAAAGCAGAAGCTATTACAAAAAGCGAGAGAGCCCTTGAAGCAATTGACAGGCTTCGCAAGGTTTATAAAGCGCTTTCATACTATGAATATCAGAACTATGTAAGCTTTGATCTGTCCATGATAAATGGGTATGACTACTATACCGGAATTGTATTCAGTGGTTATACTTACGGAACCGGAAATCCTATTGTTAAAGGTGGAAGATACAATAATCTTCTAGGTCAATTTGGTAAAGACGCTCCTTCAATTGGTTTTTCCATCTATGTAGATGACCTGATGAATTCACTTTCAAGACAGAAGGTCGAAGTTAAGAATAATGTTAAGGATTGCCTTATAGTTTATACGATTGAACATCAGGAGAGTGCTCTCAGACTTGCTAAGAGACTTCGTGAGCAGGGCGTTATAAGTCAGCTGATCCGTAAGTCTAAACGACATCAGGATGATGAATATATGGTTTATTCAGACACATATGATGTTGGTAGAATATATATATTACAGGATGAAAAGACTGTTCGTATTATTAGCGCTGACAGAAGCGTTGATGAAGAAAGAAGTATTGAATCTCTAGAATATTAATCAAAGATAGATAAAGAAATACGGAGGAATTATGAGATATCTTACATTTGCTCTTGCAAAGGGACGACTTGCTAAAGAAACACTAAAACTGCTGGAAAAGATTGGAATCACTTGCGAAGAGATAAATGATCCAAAGACCAGAAAGCTTATCTTTCAGAATGATGAGCTGGGAGTAAGATTCTTTCTTTCAAAACCAAGTGATGTTCCTACATATGTAGAGTATGGAGTGGCTGATATTGGAGTTGTCGGAAGAGATACACTTCTAGAAGAGGGAAGAAATCTGTATGAAGTAATGGACCTTGGTTTTGGAAAATGCAGAATGTGTGTATGTGGACCCGAATCTGCCAGAGAATTGTTGAAGCGAAATGAAATTATCAGAGTAGCCAGCAAATATCCAAATATTGCTAAGAACTATTTTAAGGATAAGAAGAATCAGACAGTCGAAATAATCAAACTTAATGGTTCTGTAGAGCTTGCTCCTATTGTTGGACTTTCAGAGGTAATCGTCGATATCGTAGAAACAGGATCAACACTTAAGGAAAATGGACTTACTGTTCTTGAAGAAATCACAGATCTTTCTGCAAGAGTAGTTGTTAATCAGGTGAGTCTTAGAATGGAGCATGAAAGAATTAATAAGCTTCTTACGGATTTAAAGAGTGTACTGTAGTGTTAATTTAGCAAAATGTTATAAGAGGTAAACAACATGAGAATAGTAAAGCTTACAAATGAAACAAAGAACAAATTAATGACAGACCTGCTTAAAAGAACAACTGATGACTATGGTGAGCAGGAAACAGTTGTAAAAGAAATTATCAAGAATATACACGATAATGGGGACTCAGCTCTGTTTGAATATACAAAGAAATTTGATAAGGCTGATATTAATGCATCTAATGTTAAAGTTACAGATGCAGA
Organism: uncultured Lachnospiraceae bacterium; assembly: GCA_902783605.1. Lineage (GTDB taxonomy): Bacteria > Bacillota > Clostridia > Lachnospirales > Lachnospiraceae > Eubacterium_Q. Next base: position 8,967 of record CACZRU010000273.1, on the reverse strand, counting down.
AATTGAAGAAGCTTATGGCCTTGTAGATGGAGATCTTATCGATGTTATCAGAAAAGCAATTAAAAACATCAAGGATTTTCACGAATTACAGAAGAGAAACAGCTGGATAAATACATATGATAATGGTTCAGTTCTTGGACAGAGAGTAACTCCAATAGAGTCAGCAGGAGTTTATGTGCCAGGTGGAAAGGCAGCGTATCCTTCAACAGTTCTTATGAATGTTCTTCCTGCAAAGGTTGCTGGTGTTGAAAAGATAATAATGACAACTCCATGTAACGCAGAAGGAAAGGTATATCCAACTACTCTTGTGGCTGCTAAGGAAGCTGGAGTTTCAGACATTTACAAAGTTGGTGGTGCTCAGGCTATTGCAGCTCTTGCGTATGGAACAGAAAGTATTCCTAAGGTTGATAAGATTGTAGGACCTGGAAATATCTATGTTGCTATAGCTAAGAGACTTGTATACGGACATGTTAGTATTGATTCCATCGCTGGACCAAGTGAAATACTTGTTCTTGCTGATGAGACAGCAACAGCTGAGTATGTAGCTGCAGATCTTCTTTCACAGGCAGAACACGATGAACTTGCATCAGCAACACTAGTTACAACAAGCGAGAAACTTGCAAATGAGGTTTCTGAGTGGGTTGATAAGTTTACAGCTGAGCTTTCAAGAAAAGAGATCATCCAGAAGTCTCTTGATAACTTTGGTAATATCTTTGTTGCTGAAAATATGGCTGATGCTGTTGATGCTACAAATGAGATTGCACCAGAACACTTAGAGATATTAACTGCAAATCCATGGGAGACTATGACACATGTAAAGAATGCAGGTGCTATCTTCCTTGGGGAGTATTCATCTGAACCACTTGGGGATTATTTTGCTGGTCCAAATCATGTTCTTCCTACAAATGGAACTGCAAGATTCTTCTCACCACTTGGCGTGGATGACTTTGTTAAGAAGTCAAGTATCATCTGCTATTCAGAAGAAGCTCTTAAAGCAGTACACACTGATATTGAGAATTTTGCAAAAGCAGAGGGCTTAACAGCTCACGCTAATTCAATAGCTGTTAGATTTAAATAAATATAAAAATCGTGCAACAGGAAATAACCTAATATGCACATATGATATCGTATGTGCATATTGGATATTTTCCTAATTACACATAAGGGAGAAGAAAAATGGCTGAGAGAAAAGCTAGTATAGAACGAAAGACTGCTGAAACCGATATTAAGCTTGCGCTTAATCTTGATGGAACAGGCGTAAGTACTGTGGATACAGGAATCGGTTTCTTTGATCATATGCTTAAGAGTTTTGCAAAGCATGGCTTTTTCGATATGACTTGTGTTGTGAAAGGTGACCTTGAGGTGGATTCACATCACACTATTGAAGATACAGGTATAGTACTTGGAAAGGCTATTAAAGAGGCTGTTGGTGATAAAGCAGGTATAAAAAGATATGGTTCATTTGTTATGCCTATGGATGAGACCTTGGTATTATGTGCTATTGATCTTTCAGGAAGACCTTATCTGAACTTTGATCTTAATCTTACAGTACCAAAGGTTGGAAACTTTGATACCGAGATGGCAAAGGAGTTCTTCTATGCAGTCAGCTATGCGGCAGAGATGAACCTCCACATTAAACAGCTTGATGGAGCAAATAATCATCATATAATTGAAGCTGCATTTAAAGCCTTTGCAAATGCGCTTGATATTGCTACTGGTTACGATCCAAGGCTGGATGGTGGATTACTTTCGACGAAGGGAGCACTCTAATATGTCAGAAAAAATAATAAATGTTTGGACCATCTATGAGGAGGATCAATCAATTGAGGAACAAATTGAATTAATTTCTAAAGATATATCGGCCAGGAATCCAGAGATTGATTTTATAGATTATGTTATTATGGAAAATTCAAAGGCTTCATTTGATGATATTAAGCATGTTCTATATAGTGGCGTAAAGTATATTTGTTTTAATTTTGATATAAATGAATATGAAGATTACAAAAAAGGTAATATAACTGAGAATGAATCTCTATATAAGCTTTATGATTATTCAAAAGAAAGGTTTCCTGATAAGATTTTTATATCAGAATATGATGTAAATAAATATATTCGCGAAAATATTGATGATGAGTCGCCTAGATTTGAGTTTTCCGACTTCAAAACTAATTCAGACGGACTTATTCCTGTTATAGCACAGGATTATAAGACCAATGAAGTTCTCATGATGGCTTATATGAATGAAGAGTCTTACAAGAAAACTCTTGATACAGGCCTCATGACATATTGGTCACGTTCAAGACAGAAGTTATGGACAAAAGGTGAGGAGTCTGGACATATACAGAAGATGGTAAGTCTTACTATTGACTGCGACAAGGATACAATTCTTGCAAAAGTTGATCAGACTGGACCAGCCTGTCATACAGGGAATCCAACATGCTTCTTTACCCCACTTACTGATACAACAAAAGAAGCTTCTTCATTTAAAGTATTTCAGGATGTATATGATGTTATAGCTGACCGAAAGGTGAATCCTCGTGAAGGCAGCTATACTAATTATCTCTTCGACAAAGGAATCGATAAGATTCTAAAAAAAGTTGGAGAAGAGTGTACAGAGATTGTCATAGCAGCAAAAAATCCAGATGCTGCTGAGATAAAATATGAGATTGCTGATTTCCTATATCATGCTATGGTTATGATGGTGGAAAAAGGCGTCACATGGGATGAAATAATTGACGAGCTTGTTCGTCGCGAGTAGGAGGAAAAAGGAAAAATGGATAACAACAATCAATATCCTGGACAGAATCCTGGACCGCAGTATGATCCAAATCAGGGTCAGCAGTATGATCCAAATCAGCCATACCAGGGACAGCAGATGAATCAAGGCTATAATCAGCAAGGTTATAACCAGCAGATGAATCAGGGCTACAATCAACAGAACTATAACCAGCAGGGTCAGCCTAATCAAAACTATGGTCAGCCTAATCAGGGTTATAATCAGCAGGGATACGGCCAGCAGACAGCACAAAGTTATGGTGGGCAAGTGAATGGTCAGGGATATGGACCGGATGAGAAGAATGGACAGGTTTTAGGTATCGTTTCTATAGTATGTGCCTTTCTTTGTCCAATTGCAGGTGTTATCTGTGGTATTATAGGTCTTAATAAGGCAAAGGAAAATGTTAGTAATAGAACACCTAAAACACTTAATCTGGTAGGTGTGATTCTTTCTTCAATCTTTCTTGTTATATCACTTATATGTGGTATAGTAATTTACAGAGGTCTTACTGCTGTAGGAGAATATATTGAAGAAGAAGCAGATGTTGATTTTGAGGATCTTGAAGCTTTAACTGAAGAGTTTACAGTAGAAGATACTGAAGAAGATACAGAAGAAGTTACAGAAGAAGATACAGAAGAAGATACAGAAGAGGATACAGAAGAAGATACTGAAAAAGATACTGAAGAAGCAACAACCGAAGCTCAGGCCACAGCTCCTGGTGAGTTATCTACTGATCTTTTCTCTCAGCAGTTCTCATATGAGGGTACAGTATATACAATTCCATTTGATTATTCATTAATCAGTGATGAATATACATTTGACTTAGCTGATTATGGTAAGGAAGATGGTTATGTTCTTAATCCTGGAGATAAAGTTCTCTGTACAGTTTATCTTGAGAATGATAAATTTGATGACAGATTTGAGTATTGTGTTGGTTTCAAAAACTATTCAGATGAAGTTAAGGATATAAAAGAAACAAGCATCTGGTCACTTGATACTGATATCAAATGGTGCGATTCAGATAATTATCCAAGTATTATTCTTCCAGGTGGAATCACATGGGGAAGTACAATTGAGGATGTAAAGGCTGCATATGGTGAACCTAAGGGCGAACCATATTACTCCGAAAGTCTTAATTACTACGAGTATGAATATGAAAGCAGTGATGGAGATTATCAAGTAAGACTTACAATTTATGAAGATGAGGGTCTGACAGGTATTTACATTTCGGACTATAGCTATTAAGATAATAAGACAGGTTCATTTACCATTGGTTTATGGACCTGTCTCTATGTGTTTATATTATAATTTTAGGAGAATTACAATGAGACAGTTTACTTCAAAGGAACTTAGAAAAACTTGGATTGAATTTTATAAGGAGAGAGGCCATGTTGATGTAGGTGCAGTATCACTTGTATCTGATGGTTCTACAGGTGTAATGTTTAATGTTGCAGGAATGCAGCCACTTATGCCATATCTTCTTGGAGAGAAGCATCCTCTTGGTACAAGACTCTGTAATGTTCAGGGCTGTGTTCGTACAAATGATATTGATTCAGTTGGAGATAAGAGTCATGTTACATTCTTCGAGATGATGGGAAGCTGGAGTCTTGGAGATTATTTTAAAGAAGAAAGATGTAAATGGAGCTATGAACTGCTTACTGAGGTTTTTGGCTTTGATAAGGATCACCTTGCTGCTACCGTATTTGCCGGTGATGAAAATGCTCCAAGAGATGAAGAGGGGGCTCAGTGCCGTATGAATTCCGGCTTTAAGAAAGAGAACATTTACTATCTTCCTGCTGAGGATAACTGGTGGGGACTTGAATATGGTCCGTGTGGTCCTGATAGTGAGATGTTCTATATTGCAGATGTTCCTGATTGTGGTCCTGACTGTGGACCTGGTTGTTCCTGTGGTAAATATACAGAACTTGGTAATGATGTATTTATGCAGTATGAGAAGCATAAGGATGGTCATCTGACACCTCTTAAGCAGAAGAATGTAGATACAGGCTGGGGACTTGAGAGAATTCTTGCATTTCTTAATGGCTCTAAGGATGTTTATCAGACAGACCTCTTTACTTCAGCTATTGCATTTATAGAGGATAAGGCTGGCGCTAAATATAATGAGGATGAAGCTGTTACAAGGTCTATGAGAATACTTGCTGATCATATGCGTACTTCAGTTATGCTTATAGGAGATGCAGCAAAGCTTCTTCCTTCAAATGTTGGTGCTGGTTATGTACTTAGAAGACTTATAAGAAGAGCTGTTCGTCACGGACGTACACTTGGTCTTAAGAAGGATGATCTTCTTGGACTTGCAAAGATTTATATTGATGAGGTTTATGGTGAAAGCTATCCACTGCTTATAAAGAATCGTGAATTCATTCTCGGTGAGCTTGATAAAGAGATAGTCCGCTTTGAGAGTACACTTGAAAATGGCATGAAGGAATTTACTAAGATTCTTGAGGAAAAGAAGAATTCTGGGGCTAAGGAAATAGATGGCGATTCAGCATTCTATCTTTATGATACATTTGGCTTCCCTATTGAACTTACTGTTGAGATGGCAGAAGAAGAGGGCATGAAGGTTGATGAGGAAGGCTTCAATAAGGCTATGGAAGCTGCAAAGCAGAAAGCTAGAGAAAATCAGAACTTCTCCGCTAAGCTTTCTACAGATGTAAATATATTTGAAGAATTAAATGATGGCGTAAAGACTGAGTTCACTGGTTACGAGAAAATCAAAGATGAATCAGAAGTTCTGGCACTTGCAAATGAAAAGGAACTCGCAGATACACTTAATGAAGGCGACCGTGGTACTATCATAACCAACAAAACTCCATTCTATGCTACAATGGGTGGTCAGATTGGTGACCATGGACAGATAAAGACAGATTCTGCTTTATTTATTGTAGAGGAAACTGTTAAGGTTGCAGGAGGTAAGACTGCACATGTTGGTTTTGTAAAGAATGGTACTATAAACAAGGGAGATAAGGTAAATCTTTCAGTTAATAAGGAAGGACGTATGCTTATCTGTAGAAATCATAGTGCTACACATCTTCTTCAGAAGGCTCTTCAGCTTGTTTTAGGGGATCATGTTGAACAGGCGGGTTCATTTGTTTCAAAGGGATATCTGAGATTTGACTTTACTCATAATCAAGCAATGACAGAAGAAGAAATAGCTGAGGTTACTGAAAAGGTTAATAGAGCAATTCTTGATGACCTTAAAGTAACGACAAAGGAAATGAGCCTCGAGGAAGCTAAACAGACAGGCGCTATGGCTCTATTTGGCGAAAAGTATGGTGATACTGTTCGTGTTGTAAATATGGGTGACTTTTCTATAGAATTATGTGGTGGTACACATGTTTCTAATACATCGGAAATAGGTGCATTTAAAATCATTTCCGAGTCCGGTATAGCGGCTGGTGTAAGACGTATTGAGGCTGTTACCTCTCTTGGAGCATGGGGTTCATTTGCACATAGCGAGAGCCTGCTTAAAGAATCTGCAAAACTTGCAAAGACAGAAAAAGAAAAGCTTCCTGAAAGAATAAAGGCTATGCAGGAAGAAATCAAGAAGCTCCAGTCCGAAAATGAGAGCCTTAAGTCCAAGATGGCAAAGGCTGCGGCTTCAAGTGCAGAAGATGCTGTAGTTGATGTAAATGGAGTAAAAGTACTTCCTATGTATGTACAGGGGGTAGATCCTAATGCGCTTAGAAATCTTGGTGATGATTATAAGGCCAAGCTTGGAAATGCGGTTGTAATCATGGCTTCTTATATGGGAGGTAAAGTGAGTCTTATTGTTATGGCTTCTGATGATGCTGTGTCTGCAGGAGTACATTCTGGTAATATTATCAAGGCTATTGCTCCAATTGTTGGAGGCGGCGGTGGCGGTCGTCCTAACATGGCTCAGGCTGGTGGTAAGGATGCTTCCAAGATTCAGGATGCTCTTAACGCTGGAGTTGAAGAAGTTAAGAAACAGATTGGTTAGCAGAAAAATCTTGACAAGAATTTCTGGTGTGTTATAATATCTTTCGCGTGTTATCAATTAACATGACGATGAAATTCCCTAGACGAAGGGAGGGTAGGTAAAGATGTCAAGCGTAGTTGTTAAAGAAAATGAGACTCTCGACAGCGCTCTTCGCAGATTCAAGAGAAATTGCCAGAAGGCAGGAATCCAGCAGGAGATCCGTAAAAGAGAGCATTACGAGAAGCCATCAGTAAAGCGTAAGAAGAAGTCTGAGGCTGCTAGAAAGCGTAAATATAAATAAGTATTATTTAGTAGTTAAATATTAAGAAATTAATTCGCCACATTCAGAGGGATCCGTAAATGATCTTGTGATTGTGGCGATTTTCTTAATTATGTGGGGCTTTTTAAGAGCGATTTTAGTTAAATTTTTTGATTTAGAGTTTTAATTAAGAGTGATTTTAATTAAAATGGATTTTAACTAAAAGTTATTATATTAGGAGTTGTGAATGGCATTAAACAAACGAATTATTAAAATAGATGAACGGAGCATTCAGCTTATTTTCGGTGAATATGATAAAAATATTCGTAAGATAGAAAAAGCTTTTAATATCAGCTATATTTATCGTGGTGATGTTCTCACAATTGAGGGAGAAGAAAGTCTGGTTGAAAAAGCTGAAAGCGTAATCAATGATCTGTATGTCATCTGCAAAAAGGGAAATGATATTACTGATCAGAATGTTGATTATGCCATAAGTATAGTGAACAGTGGAGAAGGTGGCAGGGTAAGTGATCTTGAGGCTGATGATGAACTCATCTGTCATACTCTGGCTGGTCGTCCTATTAGACCTAAAACATTTGGTCAGAAGAAATATACAGAAGCTATAGATAACAATATGATTATTTTTGGATGTGGTCCTGCCGGAACAGGAAAAACATATCTTGCTATGGCTAAGGCTATAACAGCTTTTAAGAAGGGTGATGTGGAGAGGATAATCCTGACTAGACCTGCAATTGAAGCTGGTGAAAAGCTTGGATTTCTTCCTGGAGACCTTCAGAGTAAAATTGATCCATATCTTAGACCACTTTATGATGCACTTTATGAAATTATGGGTGCTGAGTCTTTCCAGAAAAATATGGAAAAGGGTCTTATTGAAGTGGCTCCTCTTGCTTATATGAGAGGAAGAACGCTAGATAATGCATTTATAGTTTTGGATGAAGCACAGAATACAACTGAATCCCAGATGAAAATGTTCCTTACACGTATAGGCTTTGGCTCTAAGGCTATTATAACTGGTGATCAGTCTCAGAAGGATCTTGCTGCTGGAACTAAATCAGGACTTGATATTGCCTTAAAGGTTGTAAATAACATAGAAGGTGTAGCAATTTGTCAGCTGACAGCCAAGGATGTAGTTAGACATCCTCTTGTTCAGAAAATTGTTGAAGCGTACGAAAAGTATGATTCACAGAGAAATAGTAACAAGAATCATTTTGATAAATCAGGGGATAAGAACTCTTCACGAAAGAATACTTTTCATAAGAATTAGATATAAGATTTATACATGAATTGGGTGTTTCTATAAATATTACCAAAAATTCTTTGAATAATGGCTTATTTTCTATATTTTATAAGCTTCATATTTTTGACACTACTTTATTATTATGTTAAAATGTCTGCTTAGTGAGGTTTATCATGAGCATATTTATTACCAACGATTCGGATATTGAATATCCTGAAAGCTATGATGATATTATCAGGGATGTAATCGAAGGTTCCATCCAGTATTTAATGTGCCCGTACCCAATTGAGGTTTCGGTGATGCTTACTGATAATAACGAGATTCATGAGATCAATCATTCTGAACGCGGTATCGATAAGCCGACAGATGTTCTGTCATTTCCTATGCTGGACTTTGTCAAGCCGGGAGATTTATCTTATGTTGAGAAATATCCTCAGGATTATTTTAATCCCGAGACACATGAGCTTCTGCTAGGAGATATAGTTATTTCTCTTGAAAAGGTTAAATCACAGGCTGAAGAGTACGGTCATAGCGATAAGCGGGAGCTTGCATTTCTTGTGGCTCACAGCTGTCTTCATCTATTTGGTTATGATCATATGGAAGAAGAAGAGCGTATCGAGATGGAACGGATGCAAAATGAAATCTTAAATATGAAAGGATATACAAGAGATTATGAATAAGAAATTTATGGCTCTTACACTTTCCGCTGCAATGTG
>CACZRU010000272.1 GCA_902783605.1 uncultured Lachnospiraceae bacterium | reverse complement strand
TGCAAAGCTGATAACCTCTGTTTTATAATCCTCAGGAAGGGAATCTATAAGCGTATTAATTCTTTTTTCAAGAGCTTCATTATTTACCTCACGCCCGTCAAAAGCCAGCCTGATATTCTCGTGAAGATACGGTTCAAAGCTCTCAGCAAAATCAGGAACCACCTCCAGAATAGTTTCAGCATAGGCCTTTCCAACCGCTTCCGGTTCACCCTTTTCATAATCCAGAGTCACATCATAGTAGGTCGGATACTTATCGATAACACAGAGACCATCTGTCGATGAAAATGATTCTAATACCTCTTCCTTCTCACTTTCATCTGTATATTTCACCTCTTCCTCAACATAGAGAGAGCCAACCTTTTTCATTCCCTCTGAGCGAACCGACTCTACATTACTGCCACAGCCACACATAGAGAGTGTCATTCCCGTAATCAATAAAAAGCTTATTAGATTTTTATATATTTTTTTATTCATCTCTGACTCTCCATATCTTTATATTATCAATAGGCTTAAATGATAAAAGTAAACTAATCGAAACAACAAACAAAAGTCCAAGTGGAATAATTATCATAGAAACAATTGTTGGTGATGCAAGCTCAAATCTGCCAACTCCTAAAACAGAAATACCAACTTGATTAAACAAAGCCTTCGAAAGCGTAAATGCCACAATAAATGCAAGTAATATCGCACACACGACCAGAATAAATATTCTTATATAATGCCATCCTCTTATACTTTTTCTATCTACTCCGATACTCTTCAGCATTGCTATATCTGCAGTTTCTTCCTCTATAAAAATTTGCTGATAGAGGAAGGTCATAGAAAAGATTGTTACCGTCATAATGATTGCAATAACTACAAAGAGCATATCAAAGATTATTCCAAATTCATTTCCCAGATCAAAATCCAGCAGTTGATCAAAGTCCCATATCATTATGTCTTTATTTACATCTCGCATCTTCTCGATGGTTGCGTCGTATTCTTCATCCGGTACATCTATACCTTCATTGAAAAGATCCCAGTCTTCCATAAAGATATTTTCATCCTGCTCTGCTACAATGAATGTTGGAGTATTCGAATTCATCATGGTTTCAAAATAGGCTGTTACAATAAAATCCTTTTTTTCAAATCTCAGAGTAAATCCATCATCGTTATACACTCTATATACTAGAGTAACTGTATCACCCAGATTTAAGCCCATGGTGTCCTTTAAGCGATGTGATACTGCAACCTCATTATCAAGTGTAGGAGCCTTACCCCCTTCAACAAATCTCAGTCTTTCCAGTTCAACATCTTCGTTATCAAAGAATAGAGTTATACCAACATCCTCACCTGACTTTTTCCAGGTTGCCTGCTGCCAGTCTATGACCTGAATGTTAAGGGGAATACCGTGCTCATTATAGTATTTCTCATAATATAGAAATACATTCTTGTAGCTTCCTTCCTGCTGTATAAGCTTTTCTCTAAGATTATCCTCTGGTCTTATAAACACCTCTCTATCTACAACCATCCAATAGTTTTTTCTAAAATTATCACTCACTACCGTCTCCTTAAGCTGAATAACCATAAGGAGCAGGGCAATACCTAATGTGTAACTTATGATCAGATAGAGATATCTCTTTATTCTTCCTGTTATATCCTGTGCTGCAAGGAAATATGGCACCGAGGCTTTCCTGCTCTTATGAAGAAATACACCAGGAAGCTTCCTGAATCTTTCACCTCTGTTCTCTCCATGAATTGTATCCATTACCGATATCTTTCTCATTCTTCTCAGTGCAAGGAATGAAAAAATAATCATGAGTAAAGCGAAGGAAAAACTCATTATAATACCAAGTATGATAAAAACTTCTGTCTTTGGAGTAAGTATATTACTGATAAAGTGATTTATCATAAACCTGCAAAGTGGTATCCCGCATACTATTCCCAAAACGCCACTGAGTATTGCAAAAGCTATATACTTTACTATAAACAGAGATTTATATGCCAGACTGTCCACGCCAATGGCCTTCATGGTTCCAATCTCTTTTTCTTCTCTTTTAATAGTTGCATGAAGACTAAAACGAATGCACATAAATATCAGAATTATTAGTGAGAATCCCATTATGACCATAAATATACTGATAATTATAGTTATCACTGCTGCATTAGTAGTTAGATTATTTTTTCCAGTAATTATATTATCAATAATTCCATTTAACTTGTGGCCCTCATTTAAGTCATGTATATCAACCGATAGGTCATACCCCCATGTTTGGAGTTCATTTATGGAGTTGAATCCATTTGAGAGTCTGATCTCATATAAATCACTTAAGCTGTTAAATTCTTTAACAAGCTCTGCATAGTCCCCATCTGAAAAAACAATCTTATGAAACCAGTTTGAACTAGGATCCTTATAGATATGGGATACAGTGAACTCATATATATTTCCCATATCTGTTGTAATCCTCATCTTGCTGCCTATCTTTGTCTTGGCGTTATTTGCAAGATACTGAGGAAGCGCCACGCATCCATCTTCGACTTTAAGGATCTCATCATTCATATCATGTGGAATATTTTGATCCGTACTCACCGTAGTCAGATAAGCCGAGCCTTCATACAGATTAGAAACTTCTCTTCTGTCTACTCCATCAAAATCAAGTCTATCTGTTGCTATTACAGGACGCTCTGAGATTTTAACCTCTTCAATTTCCGGATACTTATTCAGCATCCTTTGTATCTTAGCCCTCTGACCCTCTTCATCTGAAATGCTTTTTTCGATCGTAAACATGAAATCCGATGTTTTACACTTATCATAGGTTTCATTTGTTCCTATAAAAAATGTATATATGAAGCCTGCACTTGTCACCAGAAGAGTTGCAGCTATGATCATAAATATGCAAAGTACTATATTAAGTGCGACCTTGTCTTTAAGGTCTTTTTTCAACATTCTAAGATACATTTAGATTTCCTCACTTGTTATTTCCTTTATAGTCTGTTTAGTCTTTTTAGCCTTGGTAAATATTATGACCTGCAGA
>CACZRU010000271.1 GCA_902783605.1 uncultured Lachnospiraceae bacterium | reverse complement strand
CTTCACATGGGTTAAGTATGGCAAGCCAGATGTATCAATGTGTCTCAACGCTTCACTCGCTGGTCTTGTAGCAATCACAGCTCCTTGTGATGTAACAGATGCATTTGGTGCTATAATAATCGGTGCTGTATCAGGACTTCTGGTAGTATTCGCAGTTTGGTTCCTTGATTTCAAGCTTCGTATCGACGATCCAGTCGGTGCAGTAGCAGTTCACATGATGAATGGTATCTGGGGAACAATCGCAACTGGTCTTTTTGCAACAACATCAGCTCCTGGAAATGACAGTGTTGTAGGTCTTTTCTACGGCGGTGGTTTCCATCAGTTAGGACTTCAGTTACTTGGTTTTGCAGCAGTAGCTGCCTGGACATTTGTAACAATGGTTATTGTATTTAGTATAATCAAAGCTATCTTCGGACTTAGAGTTTCAGAAGAAGAGGAGCTTGAAGGTCTTGATTCAACAGAGCATGGTCTTGCATCAGCTTACTCAGGCTTCAGTATCGTTGATATGTCTAGTGCAATGATGGTTGAAAATGAAAATACAAGCGTTGGTGTCAGCGAATATGAAAATGCCAGCGAAGCACAGAAGAATGCTTCAGTTCCTGTAGTAAATGCTTCTGCTGATATGGCAAAGGCTGGTGTTATTACAGATACAGGTATTAACAAAGTCGTTATCATCACAAAGCTTTCAAGATATGATAAGATTAAGAAATCACTTAATGCTCTTGGAGTAACAGGTATCACAGTAACTCAGGTAAGTGGTTGTGGTATCCAGAAGGGTACTGGTGAGAAGTATCGTGGAGTTGAGATGGACGTAACACTTCTTCCAAAGATTAAACTCGAGGTAGTAGTAAGTAAGATTCCTGTTGACAGCGTAATTGAAACAGCTAAGAAAACACTTTACACAGGTAAGATTGGTGACGGAAAGATTTTCGTATATCCAGTAAGCAGAGTAGTAAAGATTAGAACGGGCGAAGAAAATTACGACGCACTTCAGGATGTAGAATAAAGAAAAACTATTCACAGTAAAAGAAAATAGAATAGTAGTATCAATTAAAAGAGCCAGGCATGAGAGAGTGCCTGGCTCATTTGGTATAATGCGTATAGGAAAGTAGGGGAATCCTTATACTGCCATCCTTATCCATGTTTCAAAGTTTATCTCAGGTGTGATCACTTGTGAATTCACACGCATGGTAACAATATTATATAGTTCAGTTTCAAAGATTCTATCCTTTATCCTGTTAATAACGGTTATCTTATCCTGTTCTGTAAGCTCTGGTAGAAGAAGTACAAAGCTGTTTCCTACATTTGTGAGTACATCACTTTTTCTGAGAGATGATCTGATTATTTCACCAATTGCTTTTATTATAGTCTCTCGTTCTTCTTGAGTTATGTAAACTAAATCTATATCGAAGGATATCATCATTTCGCAGCCGAATTTGTTATATGTATTTATATATCTTCGCATATAGTTGTATATTATCTTAAATTCGTTGATATCAAGAAGCTGAGCTCCTGCTTCAACCTGTTCTTCCTGAATAGATTTATTAAATGTATTTAAATTTAGAAAATCAATTATTTCCATAGTAAAACTCCTTTCACATGTTCTTTTCTATATTAATATCAGATGTTTTCATTAAAATCTTTAACTAAGCATTAAATGTTTATTAATTATGTTTCTCAAAATCAAGAAGTGTTATTATTTATTATAATTTATAATCTGAGCAAACGACTGGACTTAGGGATGCAGCCTTAGGCGGGGTAGAAGAATCGGTAGTCCCGTCCGTTATCATAGCCACAGGCTGATTATTTATAATACAGAGTGCCCAGCCACCAGGTGTGAAGTCATCAGAAGTAGTTATATAATCTGCGTTTGCACTTGCTGCAGTTGAAGGATGAATAGTCCTTCTGTACTTAACTTTTGAAGGTGGACAAGTTTTATCCATTATTTCTTTGATTACTGGATCATAACCATCTCTCAGTGTCCATTCATTATCATTTCCATTACACCAGAGTATTACAGGATACTGTCCGTTTGAATCTTTACCTTCAGCATCCACAAATTCAGTAGCAGCCTCGTAAACTTCCTCATTTGCAAGAGAGGCAGAAAATGCATCAGCTATTGTTTCGGCTGCTTCTATGTCATCTGCTTTTCTTGACTTATTTATATACTGATAAAGAATTGGTGTAATTGCTGCTGCGATTATTGTCATAACAGTAATAGAAATCAGTAGTTCAATTAATGAAAAACCTTTGTTATTCTTTTGCATAAACCTCTCTCCTTTTCTTAGATTTTACTTGTGAAATAGTGTGTGAAATAGTGTGCTTTATAAGGCGATTATATGTTTTTGAAAAATAGTTTTTTATAAAATTCTTACCTTTTTATCAAAATTATGATGTTGCTTTGGTGTTTGATAACGATTTCACACTGCAGTCACATTGCTTACACTTTCTAGTCACCAGACGGGCAAAAAACGTACAAAAAGACACTATAATAGGGCATAAGAGATAATCTTAAGAAAGTGAATAAAAAAACAAAAAAATGTAGTAAAAAAACATTGGAAAAACTATGAACAAAAAGGTATAATACTTAGTGGGGAAATTGCATAATTTTTTATATAAGGATTGTGCAAAATAATAGCTGATTAAGCTTTTTTAAAGAGAGATTATTAGTAAAGATTATTGGTAAAGGTTATTAGTAGATTTAATAACTGTTTTTTTTGTTATTAAAAATTGTTAATCGGTTGTTATGGTATTAGAGTTCAAAAAAGGGAGAAGAGAGAGATGGCATTATTTGTTAGCGATGCAAAAGAGAGAGAGTTAAATTTGTGTCACTTGTTGTACACAAACATTTCTGACAAGGAACTGATGAATAACTACGGTTATGCATATGAAGAGATTGAGCAGGCAAAAGAGGATTTGAGCAGATTTGATGATTATCAGTATTGTAGAGGAAATTTAAGAAAAGCATTTCGAAGAAAATAGTATTTATTCTTGACTTTTTTTTATTAAGTTATATACTATTTGTAGTTTAAAAAATTAATAATTCAATTGAAAGCAAAGGCGCTTTGAGTTTATAGCTCGAAGTGCCTCTTTTAATATCATTTATATATGTAATTCTTATAAATAAATTATATTTACAGTATTAATTATTTAATAGTTTAGTTTATGTCAGAACAGAAATAAGGAGGTTCAAAATGGCAAAGTTTATCTTAGTAACTGGTGGTGTTGTTTCAGGTCTTGGAAAGGGAATTACGGCAGCGTCTCTCGGCCGTCTTTTGAAAGCGAGAGGACTTAAGGTTGCAGCTCAGAAGCTGGATCCATACATTAATGTTGATCCTGGAACAATGAGTCCTTATCAGCATGGAGAGGTATATGTAACAGAGGACGGAGCAGAAACTGATCTTGATCTTGGTCATTATGAAAGATTTATCGATGAAGATCTGAATAAGTATTCAAACCTTACATCCGGAAAGGTTTACTGGAATGTACTTAATAAGGAAAGACAGGGAAAATACCTTGGTTCAACAGTTCAGGTTATTCCTCATATCACAAATGAAATCAAGGAATTTGTATATAGAGTAGGAAATGAAACTGATGCAGAT
>CACZRU010000270.1 GCA_902783605.1 uncultured Lachnospiraceae bacterium | reverse complement strand
CGCTCGTACAAGAGAAGCTCGTTTCTTCATTCTTGATGAGTGCATGCTTAAGGCTATCCCAGCTCCTCGTGAGACTGTAAATGAGTATGCTCCAAAGATTGTTTCACTTCAGATAGATCCAGAGAAGATTGGTGATGTTATCGGACAGAAGGGTAAGATGATCAATCAGATTATCGAAGAGAACGATGTTAAGATCGATATCGATGATGAGGGTATGGTTTCTGTATGTGGAATCAACCAGGACGGTATCGATAATGCAGTTAAGACAATCAAGCTTATCGTTGAGCCAATCCAGATTGGTAAGACATACGAGGGCGAAGTTGTAAGAATTATGCCATTTGGTGCATTTGTTCAGATTACACCTATCAAAGATGGTATGATCCACATCTCAAAGCTTGCTAAGGAAAGAGTTGAGAAGGTTGAGGATGTTGTTAATATCGGTGACAAGGTTCGTGTAAAGGTACTTGGAATCGAGATGGGCAAGATCAGCCTTTCACTTAAAGACGCTGAGTAAATTATTTCTGAGTCAGTCCTTGATCGTCGAGATTAAGGACTGACAAAGAATTATGATATAAGATTTAATATAAGAATCTTATTACAAGAATTATAATAATCAAATATAAAGTATTTATCTAACTTATCCGATAAGTATTCAGGGAAACACATTTTAAAGTATGGAGGGTTTATTAATATGCAATATGGATTTTTTGATGATATTAATAAAGAATATGTGATTACAAAGCCTGATACTCCGGCACCATGGGCTAACTACCTTGGTTCACCAGAGTATGGTGCAATTATCTCAAATAATGCTGGTGGTTACAGCTTTGAGAAGTCAGGAGCAAATGGAAGAATACTTAGATATGTATTTAACTCATTTGACCAGCCTGGCCGTTATATCTACCTTAGAGATAATGAAACAGGAGATTTCTGGTCTAACTCCTGGATGCCTGTTGGAAAGTCTCTTGATTCATTTAAGAGCGAAGTTAGACATGGTACAGCTTATACAGTAATTAAGTCTGATTATGCTGATATTCATACAGAGGCTTCTTACTATGTACCACTCAATAAGACATATGAGGTATGGAGCGTAGAGGTTACAAATACAAGTGATAAGGCAAGAGACCTTACACTTACTGGTTATGCTGAGTTTACTAATGAAGGAAACTATGAGCAGGATCAGGTTAACCTTCAGTATACACTCTTTATTACTCGTACTTATTTCATGGGTAACCGTGTAAAGCAGGTTATCAATGAAAATGTTATTAATTCAAGTGTAAATGGAAGCACAGCTGCCTGCAGATTCTTAGGTCTTGCTGGTGCTGATGTTTCATCATATTGTGGAGATAAGGAAGCTTTCCTTGGTTCATATAGAAACTATTCAAATCCTGTTGGAGTTGAAAGTGGTGACCTTGGTGGTGGACTTAACTACAACTCAAACAGCTGTGGAGCTCTTTCTTCAAAGATCACACTTGCTCCAGGTGAGTCAAAGACTCTTTGCTTCATCGTTGGACAGAAGAGTGATGAAGAATGTGAAGCTATTCTTGCAGGATATGCTGATGCTAAGACAGCTACAGAGAATGAGCTTAATGAGCTTAAGACATACTGGCATGAGAAGCTTAATCATTTCCAGGTTAAGACTCCAAGCCCAGAGTTCGATTCAATGATCAATACATGGAACGCATTTAACTGCTTCATGACATTTATCTGGTCAAGAGCTGCATCCTTCGTATACTGTGGTCTTCGTAACGGATATGGTTACAGAGATACAGTTCAGGATATTCAGGGTGTTATTCACCTTGATCCAGAGGCTGCTGCTGATAAGATTCGTTTCATGCTTTCGGCTCAGGTTGATAACGGTGGTGGACTTCCACTGGTTAAGTTCAATCACAATGCTGGTCATGAAACATGTCCAGATGAAAATGATGAGAATTCTGTTTATGCTAAGGAAACAGGACATCCTGCTTACAGAGCAGATGATGCTCTCTGGTTATTCCCTACAGTATATAAGTACATTTCTGAGTCAGGAAATCTTGACTTTATAGATGAAGTAATTGTTTATGCAAATAAAGATGAGGGAACAGTTTATGATCACCTTAAGAGAGCTATTGATTTCTCTCTTAACAGACTTGGTCCTCACGGCATGCCAGCTGGTCTTCATGCAGACTGGAATGACTGTCTGAGACTTGGTAAGAAGGGTGAGTCAACATTCGTTGCATTCCAGCTTTACTATGCATTTACAATTATCAAGAAATTTGCTGAATAT
>CACZRU010000269.1 GCA_902783605.1 uncultured Lachnospiraceae bacterium | reverse complement strand
ATGAAAAAAGATTTTTTTATCGATTGTATGACCTTAGTTAAGAATTTGTTAATAATTTAATAATCCTTCAATAAAGAACTTTCCTCAAAAACCATATATACTACGAACAGATGATGAGAAAAATCTCAAGTAGTATATATGGTTTCTTTAGTTAGGAGAGAATAAGATGAAAGAACAAAGCATACTAAGAACAGATAAGCTCTGCAAGTCATTTTCAAATGGTGGCAGACAGCAGCATGTAATTAAGAACTTAGATATGGAAATAATTGATGGTGACTTCACAGTTATAATGGGAGCGTCCGGTTCTGGAAAGTCTACACTTCTATACGCACTTTCAGGAATGGATAAGCCAAGCATGGGAAAGGTTCTCTTTAATGAGACTGAGATTCAGGACTTTTCCAATGATGAACTGGCAGTATTCCGAAGAGGAAATTGTGGCTTCGTTTTTCAGAGCGTATACCTTCTTGAGAATCAGACAATCCTGGATAATGTACTTACAGGAGCCCTGATAGTTCAGAAGAATTCTCCTGAGCTTGTGAAGAAAGCAAAGGACCTGCTGAAGAAGGTTGGTATTGAAGAGGAGATGTGGAACAAATACCCAAATCAGCTTTCAGGTGGTGAAGCACAGAGAGTTGGGATAGTGAGAGCAGTTATAAATGATCCAAAGATTCTCTTCGCTGATGAACCAACAGGACAGCTTAATTCAGCTTCCAGCCAGGATGTACTTAATATCTTCTCAGAGATACATAAGAATGGTCAGTCAATCGTAATGGTAACACACGATATTAAGACAGCCCTCCGGGGAACAAGAGTTATCTTCCTGAGAGATGGTGGAATAGAAGGCGAGTACAGGATGCCGGTGTATGGAACAGATGATGTAAGACAGCGCCGTGCGGGTCTTCAGGAATTCCTTGATCAGATGGGATGGTAAAGGGTGAGCCCAGAAAGAGGTAAATTATGAAGATATTAAGATTATCAATATTCAACATAAAGAAGCATAAAAAGGAATCCATTATCCTGATCTTCCTTATTGCAGTCAGCGTTCTTTTTATGAACATTGCAATAATAAATAGTACTAAGGCTGGCGAGATTCTGGATAAAGCCTTTAAGGAAACTGAGAGTAAATTATGTATTTATAGTTTTTTAGAAGATGACTATAGAACAGAGTATGCTGAGGTTTTCGAAGAGGACGAACGTATTACAAATATAGATAAGTTTGAGATGCTTTATCCGAATAGTAATGCATCTGTAAATTGCAAGAAGGAAGATGGTTCACTCTTTAATTTCTATATATCTTTTATAACAGAGGGAAATGAGAAGAAAATATCTAATTTCAGTAAAGAAACAACTCTTTCTGATGATGAGATAGCAGGATTTGAACATCCGATATGGATGCCGCATTATGTGGAAATGAATCTGGGGTATAAGCCAGGTGATACATTTGTCATTGAAAAGGGTGGAAAGGAGTATTCATTTCAAATAGCAGGATTCTATGAATCAGGACTTCTTACAAATAATACTGGAAGCTATAAGTGTATAGTTTCAGAAGCAGATTATGATACTCTTTCCATTGATTTTTCTAGAAGGATATGTTTCTCATTTGATGTTAGTGAAGGGACTATAGAAAGCCTTAATGATGCTCAAAGGTTTAGTAATGAAATAGACAAGAAGGTTGAAGAAAAAGCAGGAAAGCCTCTGGATCACGCTATTCTTGATAACTTTGATGATAAATACAATGAAGAGGATACTAGGGCCAGCGTCATAGAAATTATGATGTATGTTATAGCGATGATAGCTGTAATAGTAGTTCTTTCAGCGGTCTTGATGATAAGGCATAAGATAACAAATGATATAGATGATCAGATGGAGTCTATAGGTGTTCTGGAAGCACTGGGATATAGATCGAGAGAGATATCGCTTACATATGTTTATGAATATCTAACTTTAGGTGTTATAGGCGCTGTTCTTGGAATACTTATAACAATACTTACTGATCCACTTATGACGGCATTGATTCAGAACTTTGAAGGACACAAAGGAAGTGCTGGCTTTGATGCACTTGGATTAGTTCTTCCAATGGTAGTAGTAATCCTTGTGGTAGTATTTACAGCCCTGCTAAGAGCGCGAGTTATAAAGAAGTATCCTCCAGTAGTTGCATTTAGAAAGGGTATAAAGACACATCATTTTGGAAAGAACAGGCTTTCGCTTGATAAAACCAGATCTGATATTAATTTAAGGCTGGGATTTAGAAATATAATCAGAAATAAAAGACAAAATGTCGGAATATTTATGTGTATCCTTTTATCAAGCTTATCCATAGCATTCTGCTTAATGGTTGCTGATATATTCCGTGATAGCGGAAGGGCATTTAGTTCCTGCTCCGGATATGAAAATGGGGATCTATATCTGATATTTAATGATGGAGTAACCAGAGATGAAATAGCTTCAGAGCTTTATTCAATGGACGAAGTAAGAAAAGTTACTGATATGTGTATTGATGAAGCAACTATTATTGGCAATGTGGAAAGACAAGTACAGTCTATCGCATATGAAGATTTTAATGAGACTGAGAATATATTTGTAACCAAGGGAAGACTTCCGGAACATGATAACGAGGTTGTGCTAAAAAGAACAATAGCTGAGAGTATGGGATATGATATAGGTGACAGCATCATCTTAAGAAAAGGCGAAATAGAGAAAAGCTATATTATTACAGGCTATACAAATACAATAACAGATATAGTACTTATAACGCAGGATGGCGTAAACAGAATGCAGCCTCTAAATGATCATGGACTGACAAATGTTTATCTGAAAGACGGTGTAGATGTAGATGAGTTTAGAAAAAAGATTGAAGATAAATATGGGAGCAGCACGAAGGACCTTTTGAAAGAGCCGTCTAAAGATGGATCTCTTGAAGACAGAATCAGAGCGAAGGCTGAGCAGCAGATAGCAGTTCTTGAATCTGAATATGGAGTTACCGGTGCAAACTATGCAATCAAGATTGGCGACAAGATGATAACCGGTGGAACTCCAAAACTAAGAATTGAGGAAATTACTTCTATAGATGCACTTATTGAATCACAGCTGGGGGCTATTTCTAGATTAAGTCAAATATTCTCATTTGTAATGAGTTTTGTTGTAGCAATTATTATCTCTGTAATTCTTAACTTCCTGGTTGATTCAACTATCAGGAAGCAGAGAAAAGAGTTTGGTATTGAGAAGTCTATGGGATATACATCCAGGGATATTAAGAAGCAGATAGTAAGCAGAATTATGCCTATAGCTGT
>CACZRU010000268.1 GCA_902783605.1 uncultured Lachnospiraceae bacterium | reverse complement strand
GTGGATAGAACCAGGAGTCTCTGGAGCAACATGGCTTGAGATACCGCCTGGGAATGAGAACTGCTTACAAAGTTTCTGAAGTCCGTCAACATCTCTGCTGATGTTTGGATATACTTCACTGTAAGAACCTTCAAGGTAAGCATTAGCTACGAAGAAGTTTCCGCCATGACCAGGTCCTGAAAGAAGGATCATGTCCTGATCATATTTGTTGATTACACGGTTAAGATGAACATAGATAAAGTTCTGTCCAGGAACTGTCCCCCAGTGGCCGACTATCTTCTTCTTAATGTGTTCCTTCTGAAGTGGTTCGCGAAGGAGTGGGTTATCAAGCAGATACAGCTGAGCTGCTGCGAGATAATTTGTTGCACGCCAATACGCATCCATCTTCTCAAGATACTCATCGGTGATTTCATTGTGATTCATACTTTTACCTCTCTTAAATATTTTTTTGTATTGCGAATTAAATGGGGTATAAACTCGCAAATTTCACAGATATTATACACGATTAACTCTCTATGTGAACCACCCAAAAACTATTTCGTGATATTACACTAATATCAAGGATTTAATTATGTTTTTTTGTGAAAATATAGGTGTAGTATTTCAAATTAATTAAGGCATAGCGGATTTTATCGCATCGACAGTGGCAGTGTAGTGAGTTAGTAGTGTTTCGTGGTTTGATTCAATCATATCTGCTTCTTCGTTTTTTCCAGCCAGTTCCAGTGTGAGAGCTTCTTTGGATAGGCCTTTTAGTCCGATTGTCTTTGACAGTGTTTTCAGGGAATGAGCATAGATTGAATAATCCTTCCAGTTTTTCTCAGAGAAACTTCTCACCAAGGAAGCGCTGAGTTCTGGGTATTCATTCACATAATCAGTAACTATCTCAAGGTAGAAATCTATTTCTCCCATGGCATATGTGAGACCTTCGTCTACATCAAGTCCGGCTTCTCGCAGCTTAGTAAGATTGTCATTTGATTTAGCTGAAGATTGAGGGCTGAATTCCATAGGCTCCTCTGAACTAAATTCTATAGGTCCTTCCATACTAAAACTTGAAGGCTTTTCTGGACTGAATTCCATAGGCTCTTCTAAATTAGCTTCTGATTCGGCTTCTATCTTGGAATTTGATTCTGAGTTTAATTGTTGTTCAGAAGAATTGGCAGTTTCTATTATTTTTTCGTTTGGAAGCCATTTGCGGAGTAAGTCCGACAGATTCCAGCCATTAAGAGGCTTTGTCAGATAGTCGGAAAATCCCTTCTCCAGGTACATCTCTCTGGCACCGGATATTGCATTTGCGGTAAGTGCTATAACAGGAGTTTTGTTAATATCAATTATATTCTCATTCTTTAATCGCTCAAGAGTTTCGATTCCGTCCATATGTGGCATCTGGTGATCCATGAAGATGATATCGTATGGATTAGCTTTGATGCATTCAATTGCATCAGCACCGCTTATGGCGGTATCAATCTTCATCATGGATTTGTTGAGGAGGCCTTTAAATACCTTAAGGTTCATCTCAACATCATCTACAACAAGAATTCTGGCGTCAGGAGCGGTGAAGTTCTCTCTGAATACCTTTACCTCTTCATGGATGTTCATGCTGGCGAGATTGAAATCTCCAATAGGTATTGGACTTACAACCGCCTGGTTCAGGAAGAAGAAGAATACTGACCCCTTGCCATATGTACTTGTGACTTCTAGATTACTATCCATAAGATTCAAGATTTTTTGGGAGATAGGCAGTCCAAGACCGGTACCTTCTATTTTGTGTATACTAGTGTCCTCAATACGACTGAATTCAGAGAAGAGTATGGCAGTATTTTCCTCCTTGATACCAACGCCGGTATCTTTCACTGCTAGAAAGAGATGTACATTATTGTTCTCTGGTTGTTCAGCTTTTATCTGAAATGTTATCTCTCCACTTTCAGTATATTTAACAGCGTTTGATAATAGATTGGTAAGCACCTGAGAAATTCTGACATCATCGCCATAAAGCCTGCGTGGGATTTTGCTGTCTATGTCCACAGCAAGCTTTAGTCCCTTTTCCATAACCTTTGGAGTTATCATTTTAACAAGACCAGAAACCATTTCAACTATGTCATATTCTTCTGGGATAATTTCCATCTTACCTGCTTCGATTTTGGAAAGGTCGAGAATATCATTTACTATGGATAGAAGTGTCTGGCCGCTGTCTTTAATATCAGAAGCGTATTTAATTGTATCTTTTTCACTACTCTCACGAAGGATCATTTCGTCGAAACCGAGAATTGCATTGATAGGAGTACGGATCTCGTGAGACATATTTGCCAGGAAGTCAGACTTGACCTGGTTTGCATGCCAGGCTTCCTGTTTAGCACTTTCAAGCTCATCCATGGTTTCCTTCAGCTTACGGTAGTCTGGTGTTTCCAGTGAGAATACAAGCATGAGGAGAGCAATAGGAATCAGGGCGAAGGTCAGATAAATGTCTGGGACTACAAAAGCCTGAAGAAGCATTGCGATGAAGATAACGATTATAAAAGAAATGCTGGAAAGTCGCTGTTTTCTGTTGAAATGGGTCTTATAGCGAAGTATCTGGACAAGGGCTCCCACCACAAAAACACTTGGGATAATATATCCCAAAATGTAGATAGGACCATGTTGATATATGCCGTTTTCATCAAAGTAAAAGGCGAGTTTTGTGATTGGATTTAGTAGTCCGTGGACTACATAGAATACGAAGATTACTCTTCGGAGTATGCCATAGACTTTATTTTCAACAACTACATCTATATGGCTTGCGACATACCCCTCAAATTCAACGGCAGTTGCTGCGACGAACATATAGTAGCAGGTGTTCATTACCAAATTGAAGGTATTCCATTTGGGATTCTCAAAGGAAAAAGTAAATGCAGTGAGCATATCAAAAAATTGTGCAAGAAGAATAAAATACAGGAGTCTCTTAAATGCTTTATCACTTCGGGTGGTTATCATATAATTCATATGATAATAAATCGCGATAACCAATGTGACAGCAAATCCCATTATCTCAAAGTCAATATTATACTTTAACATAGGCTTTTACCTCTTACCTTAGTTCTTAACCTAGTTTTTATCTAAGTTCGAACCTTACTATGAACCGTATCAGACCTTTATCAGCCCCTTATCAAAAACCCTTTTTTCTTGATAATCAGTAAATACTATATGTGAGTGTAGTATAGCATAAATGGCTATATTAAACAATTGAGCGCTGATATTTGCTCGTCAAAAATAGATATTACATT